>CAZJEU010000013.1:0-5179 GCA_964545115.1 uncultured Christensenella sp.
GATGCCTTCTGTTTCCAAACAATCTGATTTTGCCATAATTCCTTCCTTTTTTCAACATATATTTTTTTGGGGTGAGTTTTCTTTTAGAAATCTTTTTATCTCAAAGTCTTGGATGCCGCTTCTAAGTCTTTCCTCGGGGAACTTTTTAAAGAGATTTTTCAAGTGGCTGAGACGTTTCTTTTTAAGTTTTGCAAGAGGTCGATAGGCGCCGTCACTGACATAAGCAAAAGTTCCTTCACGCTGAATGACGATATAGCATCTGCCTTTGTCGTGTCCTTTCAGAGATATTGCCATACTTCCAATTTCCACAAGAATTCTCCTTTTATGTTAAGATTTCCACGCCTGCCTTTGTTATTAAAACGGTGTTTTCGAAATGTGCTGAGGGAAGACCATCTTCTGTTTTGCAACTCCATCCATCGATTATCACGTGTCTTGTTCCCATATTTACCATAGGCTCGATGGCGATGACCATATTTGCTTTAAGGGTGGGTCCCAGCCCTTGGAAGCCATAGTTGGGGACGGAGGGGTCTTCGTGAAGATTTCTGCCAACGCCATGTCCCACCATTTCACGCACCACTCCAAAATTATGCTTTTCTACGTAGTTTTGAATCTGAGAGGAAATGTCACCTACTGTGTTGCCTGCTTTGATGTGCTTGATACCTTCAAAAAAACTTTGTTCGGTGACGTCAATCAATTTCTGTTTCTCTGCGCTGATTTTTCCGACGGCAAAGGTTCTTGCGCTGTCACCGTGATAACCTTTGAAGCAGGCTCCGACGTCTATGCTGACAATGTCGCCTTCCTTCAAAGGACTGTCGTCTGGAAAGCCGTGCACTACCACATCGTTTACAGATGCACATATGGTGGCAGGAAAGCCGTTCAGGTGCAGAAAAGAAGGTTTGGCATTTTGGGATAGGATGAAAGTGTGGGCAATTTTATCTAGTTGTTTGGTTGTGACGCCGGGTTTTATGTGTTTTTTAATTTCTAGCAATGTGTCACGAGTTATCCTTCCGGCGATTCTTAAAAGTTCAATTTCTTTTTCGGTCTTAATTTTTATCATCAACTTTCCCTTTTTACAAAAGACTTTTAAGAATTTCTTCAATGCTTTCAAAAACTGTTTCTTTTTTTTCTGCTGTTTGCACTTCGGCATAGACTTTTTGCTGTTTGTAAAAATCAATCACTTCTTGGGGGAGTTTTTGCTTTTGCAAACGGGACTTGACAATTTCTGGGCTGTCGTCATCTCTGACATACACTTCACCGCCACATTTTTCGCATTTGCCATTTTTAAGCCAATCTATGTGGGTGGGGTTGCCACACCGGCGGCACATTCTGCGTCCTGACAATCTCTCAATAATCACTTCGTCAGAAATTAAAATCATAATTGCTTTGTCGATGGGGGTTAGTTGTGAGAGTGCTTGGGCTTGGGAAAGGTTTCTTGGAAAGCCGTCTAGGACGAAGCCGTTTTCGCAATCTTTTTCTTTCAGTCGCTCTTGCACCAAAGCTATTGTAAGGTCGTCGGGAACGAGAGAGCCGCGCGAAATATATTCGTTTGCTTTCTTCCCAAGCGGAGTGTTCTCGGTTATGTTTCGCCGGAAAATGTCGCCTGTTGAGATGTGTGGCAATTTATATTTTTGGCAAATCAGCTGTGCCTGCGTTCCTTTGCCACTGCCGGGAGGTCCGAGCAGAACTAGTCTCATTTTTCCTTTTATCATTTCAAAAATCCTTTATAGTTTCTCATCAGAAGTTGAGCGTCAAGTTGTTTGTCCAGTTCCAATGCGACAGAGACGACGATGAGTAGTCCCGTGGCACTGAAAGCATTGACAAGAGAGCCGTTTAAGTCAAACAATTTAAAGATTACCGTGGGGACGATGGCGATGAGTGTGAGAAATATTGCGCCCCAGAGAGTTATTCTACCCGACACCTTTTTGAGATAATCGGCGGTGGGCTTGCCTGCCCGATAGCCGGGAATGAAGCCGCCATTTTGCTGAATCTGACGTGAGACGTCTTCGGGATTGAAACTTATTTGCGAATAAAAATAAGAAAAGAATAAAATTAACAATGCTACAAGAATGCTATAAAGCCAACTGCCCGCGCCGAGATTTTCGGCATACCACATATAGGCACTGCCCTCTTCGGTGCTATACCAAAAGATGCTCATTATAAGTTGGGGGAAACTGATGAGTGCCGTAGCGAAAATTATTGGCATAACGCCCGAGGCGTTGATTTTGATGGGTATGTTTGTGTTTTGCCCGCCATACATCTTTCTGCCTTTTATCTGTTTAGCGTATTGCACGGGGATTCGCCGTTCGGTGTTGTCGATAAGGACAATGAAACCAAAAATAAGAATGAGTGCTGCCAAGAAGATGAGAAGAGTCCAGATGTTTTCAAGATTGGCAGAAGAGATGCCCACAATGTTTGCATATATTGCTTGACCTGCGCTGGACAAAAGTCCGACAAAAATGAGCAAAGAAAGCCCGTTACCCACACCGATTGCGGTGATTTTGTCACCTAGCCATACTGTAAACATAGCACCTGCCACCAACACACACACCACCAAGGCACCTGTAACTGCTGTTGAATTGAAAAGCAGTGCGGCGTCCAAACTCTCCACTCCAAAGCCAACGACGATGCCGATGCTTTGAACAATGGCAAGAATGAGGGCGGTTACTTTGGTATAAAACGACATTTTCTTTTTGCCTTCTTCTCCTTGTTTGGAAAGAGCGCCCAAAGATGGAATGGCGACTGTTAGCAGTTGGATGATGATGGAAGCGTTGATGTAAGGCACCACGCCAAGGGCTAAGATGGCACCATTTGCAAGGGCACTGCCACTGACGGCGCTTATGATAGAAAGAAAATCGCTGCCGCTCTCTACGGCTTGGCCATAAGTTCCCAGCGTTATGCCCGGAATGGGCAACCAACAACCAACACGATAGATGAACAGAAGAAAAAGAGTGATTAAAATCTTCTTCCGAACATCTTTTATGCGAAAAGCTTCTTTAAGAGTTTTAAACATTATACCTCCTCGGCTGTTCCGTTTGCCTTTTCAATCTTTTCTCTGGCAGCTGACGAAAATTTGCTGGCTTTAACAAAAAGAGATTTTTCCAGTTTGCCATTACCTAAAACTTTAACGCCATATTTTTCAATTTTTGAAATAATGCCATTTTCCAGCAAGGTCGTTGCATCAACGCTAGAACCCTCTTCCAATTTATTCAGGTCAGAAACATTGATGACGGAATAGGTTTTTGCGAAGAGTTTGTTGTTGAATCCTCGTCGAGGAAGCCTTCTGACAAGAGGCATTTGTCCGCCTTCGAATCCAACACGAACGCCACCGCCACTTCGGGAGTTTTGTCCCTTTGTGCCTTTGCCGCTGGTCTTGCCGTGTCCGCTTGAAATGCCACGTCCCAACCTCTTTTGCTTGAAGCGGGAGTTTTCAGCAGGGCGCAATGATTGAATGTTCATTTTGTTCTCCTTTATTCATTTTTGTGAGTGGTCACGCAAGTTCTTCCACTTTCACAAGGTGTTTCACTTTAAATAGACTTCCTCTGATGCAGTTGTTATCAGGAAGAATCTTTGTCATGTTCAGTTTGGTCAAACCCAAAGCCTCGAGGACTTTGACTTGATTTTTATTGTAGCCGATGACACTTTTTACATAAGTGACTTTCAACTTTTTGGTCTGGCTGTTTGTTTTCTTCTTTTCCATTTTAGTCCTCCATTCAGTTAAATTTCTTCGGGTGTTTTGCCACGAAGGGCGGCAATTTCTTCACGTGTTCTCAGTTGTTTCAAGCCTTCGATGGTGGCTTTTACTCCGTTGATTTTGTTGTTTGAACCGTGAGCTTTGGTAACAATGTCTTTTATGCCAGCAAGTTCCACCACTGCACGGGCACTGCCGCCGGCGATGACTCCTCTTCCTTCGGGAGCGGGAAACATCAACACGCGCGATGCACTGAATCTGCCCACCACTTTGTGTGGAATGCTAGTGCCGACAATAGGCACAGAGATAAGATTTCTCTTGGCGTTTGCTGTGGCTTTTTCCACTGCCACGGGCACTTCGTTTGCTTTGCCTGTGCCCACGCCGACCAATCCTTTTTTGTTTCCCACAACCACCAAAGCGCTGAAACGCATCGTCTTTCCGCCTTTCACCACCTTGGTTACACGACGGACTTCCACCAATTTTTTATCAAATTCGCTGTCTTCACGGCGAGTGGATGGCCTTTCCGGTCGTCTTTTTTCAAATTTTTTGGGGGAATCTGCCTTTGCCAAAGTCGCCACTTTCATAGTGTTTTTTTCTGTTTTAACAGGAGCGATAACTTCCTTAGGCGTTGTTGGTTGCTCGGTTTCTTGTGGCGAATTTTCAGAAAGCATTTCTTTTTCGGACTCTTTATCACTAGCCGCTTCCACATTTTCCGTGTTGCTGACTTCTGTGCTTTCTGCCTGAGTCACTTCCACTTTTTCCGTGCTTTCTTCCACAAGAGTGGTCGCTTCTTGCGTGTTTTCCACCACGTTTTCGCTGATATTTTGAACTTCGTCTTTCATATTTTCCTCCATTAAAACTCTAAGCCTGCCTTTCTTGCACCTTCTGCCAAAGCCTGCACTCTGCCAGTGTAGATATAGCCTCCACGGTCAAACACCACTGTTTTGATGCTTTTCTTCTTCGCCAATTTGCCCAGTTGTTCGCCCACAAGAGTTGCTTGTTCTCTTTTAGTTTTGCCTTTCAGACTCTCTGCCATTTCCTTAGTGAGAGAAGAAGCACTGCAAAGCGTTCGACCAGTTTCGTCGTTAATAATTTGAGCATAAATGTGAGTGGAACTGCGATAGACATTCAATCGAGGATGTTCCTGCGTGCCGAAAACTTTTTTTCTAACACGAAGATGTCTTTTTTGTCTTAAAACATTTTTGTCTTTTTTGATTATCATTTCTCTCTCCTAACTTATTTCTTACCCGAAACTTTGCCGACTTTTCTGACGACTACTTCGTCTGTGTATCTCACGCCATATCCGTGATAAGGTTCGACTGGGCGTGAACTTCTGATTTTTGCTGCCATTTCGCCCACTTGATGTTTGGAAATGCCCTTAACTACAATGGTGAGTGCATCGGGGCAATCAAATGTTACGTCCTGCGTTTCGTAAAATTCCACAGGGTGAGAATAGCCTAAGCTTAAAACAAGCTTTTTCCCCTGCAAAGC
>CAZJEU010000013.1:5189-10848 GCA_964545115.1 uncultured Christensenella sp.
CGTTCATAACAATTTTGTTTGCTTGCTTTTGCACTTTATAACCAACACCGTTTATGGTGAGAGATTTTTTGAATCCCTCATGCACGCCGGTTATCATATTTGCCACCAGCATTCGATAAAGTCCGTGTTTGGATTTGGCTTCGCCTCCATCGTTTGCACGAGTTAAGACAATTTCGTTGTCTTTCACTTCCACTTTGATGAGTTTGTCCACTTTCTGAGACAATTTGCCCAGTTTGCCGACCACTTCAACAACATTGTCGGGAGTGACTGTAACAGCGACTTCTTCGGGCTTGACGATTGGCATTCTTCCTATTCTAGACATATTCTTCTCCTCCTTACCAAACGAAAGCCAAGACTTCTCCACCAACATTTTGGTTTCTCGCCTCTTTATCCGTCATAATACCTTTGTTTGTCGACACGATGGCTATGCCCAGCCCGTTGAGAACTTTGGGAATGTCTCTGCTTTGAGCGTGAACGCGCAGCCCCGGTTTTGAAATTCTTTTTAAGCCCTGAATGACTTTTTCGCCGTTTGGACCATATTTAAAAATTATTTTGATGGATTTGTAATTGCCGTCGTCAACTAAGTCGCAACTTTCAATATAGCCTTCATCAAGAAGAATCTTTGCAATGGCGTTTTTGGTTTTTGACGCAGGCACCAACACTTCGGTTTTCTTAACCGTCAATGCGTTTCGCATGCGTGTGAGCATATCTGCGATGGGATCTGTAACTATCATTTTCTTTCTCCTTCTTTACCAACTGGACTTCCTGACGCCCGGGATTTCACCTTTGTATGCCATATTTCTGAAACAAATCCTGCAAACTCCATATTTTTTGAGCACTGCGTGAGGCCTGCCGCAAATGGAGCATCGGGTGTATTCACGCGTGGTGAACTTTTGAGGTTTGAGTTGTTTGTTTATCAATGCTTTTTTTGCCATTTTCTCTTTCCTTTTTTCAAAAAATTATCTCTTTGCAAAGGGCATTCCAAATTGGGTTAACAATCCTTGTGCCTCTTTGTCCGTTTTGGCAGTGGTTACAATGATAACATCCATACCTCTGACTTTGTCGACTTTTTCATATTGAATTTCAGGGAACACTAATTGTTCCTTAATTCCAAGAGCAAAATTTCCGCGCCCGTCAAAAGATTTTGGGTTGATGCCTTTAAAGTCTCTCACTCGTGGAAGAGCAATGGCGATGAGTTTGTCTAAAAACTCATACATTATGTTCCCCCTGAGAGTAACTTTGGCGCCGATTTTTTGTTTTTCTCGCAACTTAAAGTTTGAAACAGACTTCTTTGCTGCGGTGGACACTGCTTTTTGTCCGGTGATAAGTGCCAGTTCTTCCAGAGCCATATTAAAACTTTTCGAGTTGTCTTTTTCGGCTCCCAGCCCCATGCTAAGCACGATTTTTTCTAACCGAGGCACTTCCATAAGGTTTTTATAGTTAAAGTCCTTCATCAGTGCGGGGACAATCGACTTCTCATAATATTCTTTTAGCCTTGGGCTTGATGTTTTCAACTTTTCTTTTGCCATTTTGTCCTCCTATTTACTTCCGATTTTTTTAACTGTGCTTGATGTTTTCTTCACCGTTTCAGGCTTTGATGTTTTGACCGCAGTTTTTGGTTGATGATTTTTTGCCATATTTGTTGCGGGCTTTGGTGATGCTTTCTGAGTTGGTGCTTTTGCTTTGTCAGCACTTGCAGTCTTGGAGGCACCTTCTGTCTTAACGGCTTTGGCGGGAGTTTTCTTCTCCGACACTTTTTTTGCACCGCTGTCGAGTGGTGCACCGCATTTTTTGCATAGTCGAATCTTTTCGCCTTTGGCACTCACGCCCATTTTGACTCTGGTTGCCTTGCGACAAGCAGGACACACCACCATCACACTGCTAACTTGCAGTTTGCCTTCTTTTTTTACGATGCCGCCCTTGTCTTGTGCCGATTTCGGCTTGTTGTGCTTAACAATGATATTTAAACCTTTAAGGGTCAATCGATTTTCTTTGGGAAACACTTCGGAAACTTCGGCACTTTTGCCTTTGTCTTTTCCGACGATAACCACGGCAGTGTCGCCTTTTTTAACTTTTAATTTTGTCATTTTCCTTCCTCCTCACAAAACCTCAGGAGCAAGAGAAACGATTTTCATATAACCTTTTTCTCTAAGTTCCCTGGCAACGGGTCCAAAAATTCTTGTTCCGCGCGGTTGCTTTTGATTGTCGATGATGACACCTGCATTTTCGTCGAAACGAATGGCGGAGCCATCTATGCGCTGCAACCCTCGGCTGCTTCTGACGATGACTGCCTTTATGACGTCGCCCTTTTTCACCACTCCGCCCGGTGTCGCCTTTTTGACGGAGGCAATGATGACGTCACCAATGTTTCCGCTTCTTCTGAAAGAGCCACCCAACACTCTAATGCACATAATTATTTTTGCGCCAGTGTTGTCTGCCACTTTTAACCTTGATTGTGGTTGAATCATTTTTGCTTCCTCCTATTATTTCGCTTTCTCAATTATGCGAACAAGTCTGAAATGAGTGTTTTTGCTGATGGGTCTTGTTTCCATAATTTCCACCTTGTCGCCCACTTTGCACTCGTTGTCTTCGTCGTGAACGTGAAACTTTTTGGTGATTTTAACGACTTTTTTATACAGCGGGTGTTTAACGTTTGAAATGATTGACACAACGCAGGTTTTCTGCATTTTGTCGCTGACGACCACCCCGATTTTGGTTCTTCTATTATTTCTTTTCTCTTCCATTTCTTTCTCTCCTATGCCTTAGTTCTTTTAACTTCAACATCTATATTCATTTCTCGTTGTGTGAGAACTGTTTTTATCTTTGCAATGTCTTTTTTCAAGGAATTTAAAAGCATTGGGTTGGCAAGGTTGCCCGTCGCATGTTGAAATCTCAAATTGAACAATTCGGTTTTGACGTTTGAAAGTTTTGTTGAAAGTTCTTCGTTGGTCATTGCTCTTATATCTTTAATTTTCATTATTCTGCACCACCTTCCACTTTTGTTTCTTTGGGTGTTTCATTGATGTTTGTTTGTTCGGGAGTTTCGCTTTCTGATGAATGTGGCGTTTCCTTGGCAATGAACTTTGTGCCACAAGGCAATTTGTGCCCTGCCAGTCTCATGCCCTCTTTCGCCAATTCAAGGCTGGCGCCTCTCACTTCAAACAACACTCTGCCCGGTTTCACCACCGCCACCCAATATTCGGGGTTGCCTTTGCCGCTGCCCATTCGGGTTTCGGCAGGTTTTTTGGTGATGGGCTTGTGTGGGAAAATGTTTATAAACACTTTTCCTGTGCCTTTCACCACACGGGTTAAGGCAATTCGAGCCGATTCAATCTGGTTGGATGTTATCCACGAAGGCTCGGTGGCAATTATGCCATATTCGCCGTAGGTAAGTTTGTTTCCGCGAGTGGCGATGCCCTTCATTCTGCCTTTTTGGACTTTTCTTCTTTTAACTTTTTTAGGCATCAACATTTTTGGTCACCTCCTGAATGGGTTTTTTGGAAAAAATCTCTCCGTTATAAATCCATACTTTTACGCCCAACATTCCGAACGTTGTTTTGGCGCTGGCACTACCATAGTCAATGTCTGCTCTTAACGTGTGAAGAGGAAGACTGCCTTGATGATAATGCTCTGTTCTGGCGATGTCGGCACCGTCGAGGCGACCTGCCACCATGGTTTTAATTCCCTTTGCGCCTGCTTTCATAGCTTTTTGCATAGCCATTTTCATAGCACGTCTGAAATGCACTCGCTTTTCCAGTTGTCCGGCAATGCTTTCTGCAACGAGAGTGGCATCGGCATCGGGATTTTTGATTTCTCTTATATTGATGGAAACTGCGTCGGCTTTGGAAATCTTCATAATTTCTTTTTTAAGATTTTCCACACCTGCACCTTTCTGCCCGATTAAAATGCCGGGGCGGGAGGTGAAAATGTTGACTGTCAGTCTGTTCGATTTTCGTTCAATCATAATCTTTGAAATTGCACAAGAATAATATTTCTTTTTGACGAAAGTGCGGATGTCGCTGTCTTCTTTCAAATTTTTGGCGATATCCTCTTTTTTGACGAACCACACTGAGTTCCAGCCTTTATTTATTCCAATTCTAAGTCCATTCGGACTAACTTTTTGTCCCATTTCGCTTCTCCCTTATTTAACCATATCCAAGATAACTGTGATATTGCTCGTTCTTTTTAAAATTCTGTCCACTCTGCCTCTGGCGCGAATGCTTTGTCTTTTATAAGTTGCTCCTTGACCGGAAAAAAGTTCGGCAACGAACAAATCTTGTTTGTCCAGTCCTTTATTATTTTCGGCGTTTGCTCCGGCAGACTCTACGGCTTTCAAAATTAAATCCGCGGCCTTGTTTGGAGTGTTTTTCAAAATTGCCACAGCGTCTTCATAATTTTTGCCTCGCACAAGGTCCATCACAATGTTAAGTTTGGAGGAGCTGATGCGCAGATATTTTGCCACAGCATTTGGTCTTGTATCGCGAGTTTCTTCCCGTTTTTTAGTTTTCTCTCTAACTCTTTTTGCCATCTCTTTTCTCCTTACTTACCACTTTTTTTGGCTTTTGCCTTGTCAGACCCGTGACCTTTATAAGTCCGTGTCGGTGCGAATTCGCCCAGTTTATGCCCCACCATTTCGGCTGTGCAATAGACGGGGATGTGTTTTTTGCCATTGTGAACGGCAATGGTATGCCCCACAAATTCTGGAAAAATAACCGAAGCACGTGACCATGTCTTCAAAGGTTTTTTGGTGTTAGTTTCGTTGAGTGCTTTAACTCTCTGCATCAATTTTTCTTCCACAAAAGGTGGTTTTTTAAGTGATCTACTCATCTTTTTTCTCCCTATCTCTTACGTGACCTGCTAATAATCAGCTTGTTTGTGCTTTTCTTTTTGTTTCTTGTTTTAAGCCCCAAGGCAGGTTTGCCCCAAGGGGTCATCGGGCCGGGGTGTCCAATCGGAGATTTCCCTTCGCCGCCACCGTGAGGGTGGTCAACAGGGTTCATAACCGAACCGCGCACTGTGGGACGCACGCCCATGTGCCTTTTTCTGCCCGCTTTGCCGATGGAAATGTTTTCGTGGTCGATGTTTCCCACTTGTCCCAGAGTTGCTCTGCAATTCACCGGCACCATTCTCATCTCGCCACTGGGCATTTTGAGAGTGGCATATTTGCCTTCTTTTGCCATAAATCTTGCTGAAATGCCTGCACTTCTTGCAATCACGGCACCTTGCGTGGGGCGAAGTTCAATGTTATGCACAACGCTGCCGACAGGAATGCTTTTAAGTGGCATACAGTTGCCCACTTTCACTTCCACCGTTTCGCCGCTCATCACTTTCTCGCCCACATTCAGCCCCAATGGAGCCAAGATGTAAGACTTTTTGCCGTCTGCATAACACAAAAGTGCTATGTTTGCCGTCCTGTTTGGGTCATATTCAATTGCCTCCACTCTGGCAGGCACATTGTCATGATTACGTTTAAAGTCGATAATGCGATATTTCTGTCTGTTGCCACCGCCAATGTGTCGGACGGTTATTTTGCCCTGAACGTTTCTGCCACCTGATTTGTTTTTAACAGCAAGGAGTTTTTTCTCTGGCTTCTTTTTGGTAAGCCCCGAAAAATCGGCAGTGGAGAGAAATCTCCGTGCAGGCGTTGTTGGTTTGTGTC
>CAZJEU010000014.1:0-10789 GCA_964545115.1 uncultured Christensenella sp.
ACCTACTTAAAAATTTTTACAGCAAAACATTTTTCCCCTTCTGAAAATCGGAGGCACGATGATAGCAAAATCGCCCAAAAAGTTACTTATATCTTTTTTGACACTGTTTTTTGTGTTGTCCATTTTTTCTTTTGCCCGTCCCATCGCCACTGCTAGCATCAACCCAACTTCCGCCGCCAAGGCCTATTCCAACAATCCCGTTTCTTCCTCAGGCGACCTAGACGAAAAATTTTTCCTTTTCAACACCTCTCTCCTAAATTTCCCCGAAAACCCTAGCGGTCTCATCCCCAACGTTGAAGACCAAAAACAAAGCAACCTTTGTTGGGCTTTTTCTTCACTCAGCGCACTGGAAACATCGCTTTACACTCTTAGTCTGGTAAGCAAATCCACTCCGCTTAATTTTTCCGAACTCGACCTTGCTCACAACACTCTCGTGCATTCCCGCGGCTGGGAAAACTTTGGAGAAGGCGGCGCTTTCGAAGTGGCTTATGAATATCTTTCCAGCGACGCCGGTCCTGTGAACGAAGGCGCATGGGAAAAGGCTTCAAGCGCCAACAGTGTCTGGTCATCAGGAAACGGAGTCTCTCTGGCCAACTTCTATTCCACCGGTGTGGCAACTCACGGCAGGGAACCCGCCGGATTCAGTGTCCTCGAAACCACTTTTTTCCCTTCACGTACCACCATAAAAGATAAAGGCACCCTAAACGGTCTAGATGAAAGCGAAGTCTCTGAGCAAGAGCTTGCCAATCGCACCGCCATCAAAAATCATATACAAAACTTTGGTGGAGTCACCGCCACCATGTATTTTGACAGAAATACATATTTTGACGGCATTTTTTATTATTGCTACAATCGAGGTCAACTCCAAACCAACCATATGGTCACCTTGGTCGGTTGGAACGACGACGTCATAATAAAAGGCAAAGTGGGCGCCTATATTGCCCAAAATTCCTACGGCACTTCCTTCGGCAGTGGCGGATTTTTCTATATTTCTTATGCAGACGAGTTTATCGAAGACAACGTTTGTGGCTTCACCCGCATCGCCGAAAGCCTATCAAACTCACTTACATACGACAATATGCAAGGCTCAGATTTTGAAAACCAATTTGTCACCTTCAACCCCACCCGCCAGTTTTACAGCATGTCCTATTATTCCTATTCTTCCAGCGTCTTCACCGCAAACATCTATCCCACCCTCGCCACCATCCAAGACCAATATCTCTCCCGCATAAAAGTGCCGACGATGAGTGTAAACTCTGCTATCAAAAACACTCAGGACGAAATCACAGGTTATCTGAATTATGACGCCTCTTCCTTCAAACTTTTTGTGCTAAACAACTTGTCTTCTTACAGCCAAAACGACTTGAAAAACAACTTTAACTACAAAATCCCCATAAAAAATGCCCACCCCCACACGACAGACGACTATCTTTTTTCATCTAATCAAACGGGCTACTACACCGTCGAACTCGACCAAGAAATTTTTCTTTTAAACGACTATTTTGCCATAATTTTTGAACTTCAAAACGGACAATTGTTCTTTATGAACAACGACCCCGAAAACTTTATCACTCACGGCACGTTCAAAAACTCTCAAACCAACGGCAACGGCACTTGGAGCCTATACTCTTCTTCTTCAAACGTAAAATGTGTCTTACCTATGAAAGTCCAAACGCAGTTCATCCTCGGCGACATCGATGCTAGTGTGCAAGGCGGCACTTTCACCTATGACGGACTGCCTCACAACCCAACAGTTCAAGTCGCTTCTCCCTTAAATTATCTTGTGTCATACAGTTTGGACGGCATCACTTTTTCGTCCGCCTTGCCCAATTTGAAAAATGTTAAAATAACAAACGGACAAGTGGTGCCTTACACTGTTTTTGTCAAAATTTCCGCTGATTTTTACAACGATTTAGTGGTGCAAACGGACATTCGCATCAATCCTAAAAACCTGACAATCACTCCCCAAAGTGTGTCCATCACCTATGGTGACGTCTATGTCCAGCCCGTTGTCCAAAGCATAGCGGGCTATGTTTCTGGCGAGAGTGCCAAAACTTCCGGAGTCCTTTCGGTGGGGCAGGGCTTTAATCAAGCGGGGCTGAATAACGTCGGTGACTATGACATTGTCCAAAGCAATTTTAATCTTTTAAACAACGGAGCATTCCTGCTTTCCAACTATTCCATTTCCTTCATCTCAGGAGTCAAATATACCGTTTTACCCAAAGTTCTCACCATCATTCCAGACGCACTCTCTAAAAGTTATGGCGACGATGACCCTCTTTTCACCTGTCATTTTTCGGGGGTGGAAGGCTCTCAACTTGCCAGTGCCACGCTCTCTCTCAGCCGCCAAAGCGGGGAAGCGGTGGGCAATTATGCGCTATCTCTTTCCAGTTCCATTGTCTTAAACGACGACGTATCAACGGGCTTTTTCGCTTCAAACTACATTCCCGAATTTTCCACCGAACCTGCCTTTTTTTTCATAACGCCACGAGTGCTAACCGTCAATCCTGAAACAAATCAAAGCAAAATTTTTGACGAAGAAGACCCCACTTTTACCTTTTCGCTTTCAAACTCTCTTTCGGGCGAACCTTTTGCGCTGTCGGGCAGTCTTTCCAGAACAAATGGCGAAGATGTCGGCAACTACCAACTCACTTTGGGCAGCCTTGCCCTTGTCGACAACCCACCTTTTTTAACGTCAAACTACACACTTGAAATCGCTCACGAAGTCGTCTATTTCACCATTCTAGGCGCCACCATTTCCGACAATTTTGTAAGTGATATTTCAGTGGAATATAACGGAGAATTCCACTTCATCGAACACACCGCGACGCAGGAATACACTTTCCGTGTAAGTCAAACTTTCTTGCCAGAAGATGATTTTAATGAGCAAATAGCCACCAGTGAAAATATCGGCAAAAAGGATGTGGGAACCCATTATCTGGTGTTTGAGTTTAAAAAAGAAAACTACGCCCCAAAATATGAGAAAGTAAAAATCACCATCTCGCCACTGCCGCTTGTCATCATCCCAAAGGTTGACCAAAGCAAAGTTTACGGAGAAGAAGACGACCTTTCTTTATTTACTTTTCAAGGCGAAATTTTTGGCGAAGTTCCTGCTTTCGGCGGTGTTCTCTCTCGTGAAAGTGGTGAAAATGTCGGCGACTATCTCATCACAGCAGGCAATCTTTCACTCCAAAACAGTCCCACTTTTCTTGCCAGCAATTATTATTTAGTTTTCGACAATTCTGCACTTGTCACTTACGAAATCACTCCTAAAACTCTAACAATCACCCCCGACGATGCGCTCTGGAAATATTATGGCACTTCCACCCCCACCCTAACTTTTGGCATCTCAGGGTTTGAGTTTGACGACACTGCCACTCCTAACGATTTTTCTGGCAAGTTGTCCTTCGATTGCGAAGAAGAAAACGCCGGCGAATATGCCATCACGCTGGGCACGCTCTCGCTTCAAAGCCCTTTTGCTCCAAACTACACTCTCGCTCTTAGCAACCAAACAAAATATTTTATCATTCATCCCGCCGGCATCGAAATATCTCTTTTCAATCTTACCGATGCCCAAGGCAATCTTCTCAAAAATTATTATGGCGAATGGACGTTTGATAATGTCTCCTATCAGTTTAACGAAGGCACCGAACTAAACTTTGTAGACGGCGACAGCCTTATGTTGCACTTTCTTTGCTACGAAAACGACGACACCCCCCTCTCTCTCACCACCCCCAAAGGCGACTATCACCTAACCGCCCTTTCTCTGAACGCAAACTACACCGTTACCGTTCATCCCACCACCTTCACCATTTCCTATCGCACCTACACCGTCACTTTTATAGTCGACGACATTCAACGCACCAAAAATATTGAGCATTTTGCTCCCGTCGGCTCTCTTCCAAATGACATTCCGTCTCTCCCCACCCCAAAAGAAGGTTATGCTTTTATACATTGGCAGAAATCTATCAACGGCACAGACTGGACAATGGTGGAAAACATCACCACTGAGATAATCGAAACCACCACCATATTTGAAGCGAAAATGGAAGTGATAACCTACACCATCACCTATTTTCTAAACGGCGGCACCTCCTCTGATGCCAACCCCTCCACTTACACCATCGAATCAAGCACACTTCCGCTCATCGCCCCCACCAAACACGGCCACACTTTTCAAGGGTTTTTTAAATCAAGCACTTTCGCAGAAGACCCCGTCACCCAAATCGAACAGGGAAGCACAGGCAACATATCTCTTTATGCCAAATGGAAAGCAAACGAATATACTATCACCCGCCCTATTTCTGGCCCAAGATACACCTTAACAACCATTCCCTCAGACCTAAAAATTTCCTTCGGCACCACCTATTTTTTCTATGTCAATCTCACCGCAAAATATAACCGCTCCTATTCCACCCTAACCGTCCAAGTCATCTGGGCAACTGCGCCAACTTCCCCCCAAACGCTGTCGCCCACCCCCGTGCCCAGTCCTTCTGGCAACGGCATTCAGCATCTATATATTGTCGACGGCATTGAAAGCGATTTCGAACTTACCATTTCTGGCGTGGAAACAAACACCTACACAGTCTCCTTTCTAATTGGCAGAGAAGCAGTCCAAACACGTTCTGTCCCGCACGGCAACTCTCTTGCAGTCGCCGATTTTCCCACCCTTCCCGAAAAGCAATTCTACGACGACACCCCCGCCGTTTGGAGCATCACCAGCGACGTTTTAAACGTCACTTCTGACCTTAATATTTACGCAATCTACACTCCAAACACCTATATCATAACTTTTGTGATGAAGGACGGTCGCCAAATTCAAGTGCAAACGACCTATGGCTCGCCCGTCGACATTTCCGTTTTAGAAGATGAATACTCTCTCAATATTTTTGAACACTTTGTGTTCAGCAGTCCGCTTCAAAACATTAGCGAAAGCCAAACAATCAATGTGGAAATCGTCTCGACCATTCACATCTTCTATCTTATCGTCGCCGCCCTCTCTGTCTTGATAATCCTTGGCATAACCTTTAATATCATCATCAAAAAACGAAGACGAAAAGGTTAAGAATTTATTTTTACACTAAATCTTTAAGACACAAAAAAGAGCAGCCACCTTTACAACCGCTCTTTTTTATTTTTTATTATTTTTCTTCTGCCATCTTCACCAGCATCTCATATTTTTCTTCGGCGTCCTTTCTGCTTTTTTCAAACAGTTCTTTTGCCACCTCTGGCGAACTTTTAAGCAGTGCCATATAGCGGCTTTCCCCTTTCAAAAATTCTTCATAATCTTTTCGTGGCGCACCGCTGTCCAGCACAAACGGATTTTTGTTTTCCGCTCTTCGTCTTGGGTCAAAGCGATATAAGTGCCAATACCCACACTCCACCGCTTTTTTAATTTCTTCCTGCGTCAAACTCATATCAAACCCATGATTTATGCAAGGTGAATAAGCGATAATCAGGCTCGGCCCGTCGAAACTCTCTGCCTCCGCCATCGCTTTCACCGCCTGACTCATATCCGCTCCCAGCCCAATCTGCGCCACATAAGCGTTTTTATAAGTCATCGCAATCATTCCCAAATCCTTTTTAGCAGTTCGCTTTCCGCCACTGGCAAATTTTGCCGTCGCCGAACGGGGAGTTGCCTTGCTCATCTGTCCGCCCGTGTTGGAATAGACTTCGGTATCCAACACCAAAATATTCACGTTTTCGCCACTAGCAAGCACTTGGTCAATCCCCCCAAAGCCAATGTCATATGCCCAGCCGTCACCGCCAATGATAAACACACTCTCTTTAACCAAACTATCTTGCTGTCCAAAAAGGGAAGTCCCCTTCAAAAGAGGCGTAATTTTTTTGGCAAGCGCCACACTCGCCGCACCGTCTTCATAATTTTCCAGCCATTCTCTTAAAAGAAGAGTTAAATCTTTACTCCCACTGTTTTTCTCCAAAAAGGCAACCACGTCTTGTCTCAATTTTTCACGTGCCATTCTCTTTGCCATATGAATGCCATAGCCAAACTCTGCATTGTCTTCAAACAAACTGCTTGCCCAAGCAGGCCCCCTTCCTTCTGCGTTTTTGGCATAAGGGCAAGTGGGAGCACTGCCCGAATAGATGCTGCTGCATCCCGTTGCGTTTGCCACCACCATTCGTTCGCCAAACAACTGTGTCGCCAGTTTGATATAAGGTGTTTCACCACAACCCGAACACGCCCCCGAAAATTCAAAAAGCGGACGATTAAACTGACTGCCTTTCAAAGTGTTGTCTTTAAACACAGTTTTAGGATTGACAATATTTCGGGCAAAAGCGATGTTTTCCTGTTCCTTTTTTGCCAACTCCACACTGTTTTGCATTTCCAGTGCTTTTTTCAAAACAGGACAAGTCACCACGCAATTTTTGCACCCTGTGCAATTTGCCACGTCTATTTGAATGCGAAAATGATATCCGGGAATGCCCACGGCGGGCAAAGTCACAAAAGATTGCGGGGCATTTTTCAGTTCTTTGTCGCTCACAAGCACTGGTCTTATGGCAGCATGCGGACACACCGCCGAACACATATTGCATTGAATGCAATTTTCACTAATCCACCGCGGACTGGAAAGAGAAATGCCTCGCTTTTCAAATTTTGCCGTATCTGTCGGCACCAAGCCACGTGCATTAAAACTGGAAACAGGCAAGTCATCGCCCTTTTTATGTTCTATAACCTTAATAAAACTCTCGTCATATCTCTCCAATTTTTCGCTTTTACTCTTTTTGATACTCAGTTTAATGTCCGACAAATCCACTTCCACCAACTCTTCTGTCGCCGATTTTATTGCTTTGATGTTCGCCTCCACAATGTCTGCGCCCTTTCGTCCATAAGTGCTTTTCACCGCTTCAATCAGCAGTTTTTCCACTTTTTTATATTCAATAATCTCTGTCGCCTTGAAAAAACACGCCTGCATAACCACGTTTATTCTTCTGCCCAGCCCCACTCTCTCGGCAATCTTGTTGGCATCCACGATGAGCAGCCTCGCCCACCTTTCTTTCAGTTTTTCAAAAAATTTAGTCGGCAACACTTTCAAAAGTTTTTCTTTGTCATAAGGCGAATTCAGCAAAAAAGTGCCCCCCATCTTAACATCATTTTCCATATCATATTTGCCCACAAAATTTATGTTGTGGCAAGCGACGAAATCTGCACTGGAAATGAGATAAGGCGAATCTGTCAAATTTTTGCCAAAGCGTAAATGCGAAACAGTCACACTCCCCGATTTTTTAGAGTCATATTCAAAATATCCCTGCACCTTGAAAGCGGTGTTTGCTCCAATAATCTTGATGGAATTTTTGTTTGCACTCACCGTCCCATCGCTTCCCAGCCCAAAAAATTTGCAGGAAAAGTTGTCGTCATAAATGTCAAAATTTTGTTCCACAGGCAGTGAAGAATGCGAAATGTCGTCTTTAATGCCCACCGTAAAATGGTTTTTCCCTTCCATTTTCAAGTTGTCAAACACCGCCTTCACCATTCGTGGAGTAAACTCCTTTCCGCCCAAACCATACCGCCCGCCAATCACATTGACAGCAGTTTTTCCGCTCGCCAAAATCGCCGTCGCCACATCCTTATATAGCGGCTCGCCGTCCGCGCCACTCTCTTTTGTTCTATCAAGTACAGCTACGCGTTTCACCGTCTTTGGCAAACAGTTCAGAAAATCTACACTCGAAAAAGGTCGAAAAAGGCGCACTGCCAAAACTCCACAACCCCGTCCTTCTTTCTTGTTCAAAAAAGCCGCCGTATCTTTTGCCGTTTCCACACCACTGCCCATCAAAACCACCACATCAGTGGCATTTTTATCGCCAAAATATTCAAAAGGACTATATTTTCTTCCCGTCACCGCAGCAAAATCTCGCATGCAACTCTTCACCACTCCCACCGCGTTTTCATAATATTTGTTTGCGGCTTCACTGTTTTGAAAGTATATATCAGGATTCTGCGCCGTGCCCTGTGCGTGTGGACGAGTGCTGGAAAGTGAACGATTTTTAAACTCCGCAATCTCTTTTCTTGGCAGCAGTCTCTGCAAATCATCTTGCGAAATTTCTTCAATGTTTCTTATCTCATGCGACGTCCTGAATCCGTCGAAAAAGTGCAAAAAGGGCACACTGCTCTTCAAGGTCGCCATATGCGAAATCACTGCCATGTCTTGTGCTTCTTGCACATTGTTCGAAGCAAGCATGGCAAACCCTGTCATTCGGCAAGCCATTACATCGGCATGGTCGCCAAAAATGGAAAGGGCGTGCGTGGAAAGCGCTCTCGCCGCCACGTGAATAACGCAGGGCAGCAGTTCACCCGCAATCTTATACATATTGGGAATCATAAGCAACAACCCCTGACTGGAAGTAAAAGTCGTCGTCAGCGCACCTGCACTCAAAGCACCATGCAAAGCCCCCGCCGCACCTGCTTCGCTTTGCATCTGCGAAACTCTCACTTCTTCGCCAAACAAATTTTTCACTCCCTTGGCTTGCCATTCATCGCAACTCTCCGCCATCGGAGAAGAAGGCGTTATGGGATAAATCATCGCAATTTCCGAAAAAGCATAAGCAATTCTCGCCGCAGCAGTGTTTCCATCAACGGTATTTTTCATTTTTTCTCCTTCAAAGGGACAACGCCCAATTATTAAAAGTATGCGTATTTTTCCACCAAAAGTCAAATTTCTTTGTAAGTTTTATCTTTTGTGCTAAAATTATTTTATGAAAAATTCTTCTTCGCAAAATTTCTGCCTTATTCTCGAATACATCGGCAAAAATTATGTCGGCTTTCAACGGCAAAAAAACGGAATGTCCATCCAGCAAACAATAGAAAACGTCATTGAAAAAACGCTCGGCGAAAAGGTTACTCTCACCGCCAGTGGCAGAACGGATGCCGGCGTGCATGCCATGGGACAGGTGGTCAATTTTTTTTCGCACACGGACATTCCTGCTGAAAGACTGGCGATTGTAATAAATTCTCATCTGCCCGACGACATTCGCATCAAACAGAGTTTTGCCGTTTCTCCCCTTTTTCATTCTCAAAAAAGCGCCATCAAAAAAACCTATCTCTACAAAATCTTCACCGGCGAAGAGTTCAGTGTGTTTCATCATGACTTTTTTCTCTCAATGCCCCAAAAATATGACCTTTCGCTTTTAAATGCCGCCGCAAAAACTCTCATCGGCACGCATGATTTCGCCACATTTGTCGCCAGTGGACACACCGCCAAAAGCACCATTCGCACCATCTTTTCCGCCCAATTTACGCAAGAAGGCGACTATCTTTTTTTCGAAATCACTGGCAATGGTTTTCTCTATAATATGGTTCGCATCATCACCGGCACGCTTTTAGACGTCGGTTGTGGCAAAACCACTCTGGACGAATTTAAAGAAATTTTTCACAGCAAAAGTCGTCCCCGCGCAGGCAAAACGCTCCCTCCACACGGCCTTTATCTCAAACAGGTTTACTATGAATAAAGGGAAGGCAGCGGCTTTTGCAAAGTGCAATTTCTGCCTTGATAAACACAAAAATCCCTTGACTTTTGCCCCAAATTGGACTATCATACTCCTTAGCAAATTTATATTTTATCCATTAGCCCGGAAAAATGTGAAATGCGACAGTTAAAATTTTAAGGAGAAAAAATGAAAACATATATGGCAAAACCCACTTCCGTGGAGCAGAAATGGTTCATTGTCGACGCAGCCGGCATCCCCTTGGGAAGGCTCGCCAGCCAAGTCGCCACCATTCTTCGCGGCAAAAATAAACCCGAATACACCCCACACGTGGACACAGGCGACTTTGTCATCGTAATAAACAGCGACAAAATCGTTCTTACCGGCAACAAACTGCGAGATAAAAAATATTTCTATCACACTGGTTACGTCGGCGGATTGAAAGAAGTCGGCTATGATAAATTGATGAAAGAAAAATCAGATTTCGTTGTCACAAAAGCAATCAAAGGCATGTTGCCCAAAAATCCACTCGGCACAAAAATGGGCAAGAAGTTGAAAGTCTACAAAACCGAAACTCACCCCCACGACGCACAGAAACCCCAATCAATCACCCTTAAAGGAGCAAGAGAATAATGGCAGAAGAAAACAAAACTCAAAAAGCAGACCAAAAGAAAGTGACTGCAAAAAAACCTACCGAAGCAAATACAACCGCTGAAAAGACTGTCAAAACGCCAACAAAACAAGTTAAAACAGAGAAGTCGGAAACGGTGAAATTGGAAACGGTGAAAAAACCTGTGGTCGCAGAAGCAAAAACTGCTGTAAAACAAGCCAAACCTTCCAAGGCGGAAGCAGCAAAACCAACGGAAAAAGCACCCAGCACTGTCAAGAAAGCCAAACCTTCCAAAAAGGGAACCCCGGGCGTCTTCATCGCCACAGGCAGACGCAAAAAATCTGTCGCTCGTGTGCGTCTCATCGCCGGCGGCAGTGGCAAGATCACTGTCAACAAGCGTGATATCGACGACTATTTGTTGCTCGACACGCTCAAACTGGTTGTTCGTCAGCCACTCAAACTCACCGACACCGAAAAAAGTTATGACGTCATCGTAAATGTCTTCGGCGGTGGTTACACAGGGCAAACAGGCGCCATTCGTCACGGCATCGCCCGTGCTCTCGTCAAAGAAAACGAAACGTTCAAAGCCGAACTTAAAAAAGCAGGTTTTCTCTCGCGCGATTCCCGAATGAAAGAACGAAAAAAATACGGACTCAAAAAAGCCCGAAAAGCACCTCAATTTTCAAAAAGATAATCCAATCTATTTGTCAAGAATTGAAAGAACATTACAAAAGCACC
>CAZJEU010000015.1:0-10555 GCA_964545115.1 uncultured Christensenella sp.
ACAACAGGTTTTCAGCAGACTGGAAAGTTGGTGGCGGGGACCGGTGAAAAGAAGGGCGTCTTCAACGATAGTGCTTGCTTCCAAAAGCGACTGCAATAAAATGCTTAGTTCATCTTCATCAAGTGACAAGGGCTGGGATTGGACTTTGCTGATTTGGTTTTTGGTTTTTGTCCAGATTTTTGCCAAGGTTCCTTTAAGTTGACTTTCGTTGGTCAGATTTTTGTCGAAGTCTATGGTGGCGTCGTAGAGCGCTAGAAAAGTCTGGCGAAAACTGGACAGACATTCGATGATAATTTGCTTGCCTGCCCCTTTATATTCTTTGGAAATGGCAGGCACGTCCAGTTTAACAACCTTGGCATCGTAACCTAAAATTTTGAGATTTTCTTGAATTTCCTGTGCTTCAATGAGGGTGGGATAGATGCTGGAAAGACAGAAAAATTCCCCTCTGTTAAAAACTTCGCCCATCCCGCCTTCGGCTTTTAGTTGCTGACAAAAGGTCTGGGCAGATTGTTCGTTGTCAAAGTCGCAAAGCGAGATGCAATAGGCGTTGTAGGACACGTTTTCAATCTTGTCCACTAAAAAAAGACTTTTTTCGCGAGTAATTAGGGACGAAAAGATATCGGAAATGTTTATAACGAGCATAAAAAAGAGAGTTATTACCAAAAAAAGAAACAAAAAGGAGAGTTTTCTGCCTTTTTTAAGAGAAATTCTTCTTTTTTTTCGAAAAATTTGCAAAGTCGCTGTCATTGATTGTTGAAAATGCTCCTTTTTCTCTTTTAAACTAACAATAGGCGTCTTTCAAAACATATTCTACTATTGTTTTTGTTTAAAATATTTTATGTTTTGAGACAAGTTAATATGATTTAAAAGGAATTTAGAGATGGATTATCGACCGATTTTTGACAGAATTATTGCCGTTGAAGTGGGAAAAAACAAGGTTACTGAAAGTGGGATTTCTCTTTTGGGGCAAGAAGACAGTGTGAAAAAAGGGGAAATCGTTGCTGTGGGGGACGGGATTTTTGAAGACGGAGTTTTCGTTCAGATGGCGGTGGCTGCGGGGGACAAAATTTTGTTTGAAGAACATTGTGCTGTGCCCTTTTTCGATGGGGGAAAAAAGTTTTTCCTTTTGAAGCAGACGGACGTTTTGGCGGTGGAAAAAATTAAAAGGGAGAAAAAATGAAAAAATATGTGACGGGCGATGATGCTCGCAAAAAGATGATGACGGGGGTGGATAAACTCGCTAATTTGGTGAAGGTGACGTTGGGACCAAGGGGCAGAAATGTGGTGCTTGATAGAAAATTTGCGACGCCGCTTATCACCAACGACGGCATTTCCATTGTGCGCGAATTTGAACTGGTTGACGAAATGGAAAATGTGGGGGTGAAACTGGTTAAAGAAGTGAGCCACAAAACGAATGAGATGGCGGGCGATGGGTCGACAACAGCGGTGGTTTTGGCACAAAAAATGCTGAGTGAAGGGCTGAAACAGGTGGTAAATGGTGTTTGCCCGCTTGTTTTGAATAAGGGCATTTGGCGAGCAGTGAGAGAAGCGGTGGTGGGATTGAAGACACTCTCTAAGCCTGTGGAAAATGATGAGCAGATAAAAAACATTGCCACCATTTCGTCGCAGGATGAAGAGATTGGAAACCTTATTTCGCAGGCATACTCTCGTTTGGGGCGAGGGGCAAACATATCGCTTCAAGACGGAAAAACTGCGGCGACTGAACTTGTTTTTCAGGAAGGAATGGTGTTGAAAAATGGCTTCGTATCGCCTTATCTTTGCAACAATCCTGACAAGGGGTTGTGCGAATTTGCCGAGCCGAAGTTGCTTTTGTGCGATGGAAAAATTTCCACTTTTAACGAGATTTTGCCGCTTTTGGAGCAGGTGGCGAAGGCGGGCGTGCCGCTTGTGGTGGTGTGTGATGACATTGAAGAAGAGGCGCTTTCGGGGATTGTTTTGAACAAGATAAGAGGTGCCTTCAATGTGTGTGTGGTGAGGGCGCCGTTTTATGGCGAAAAGAGAGTGGCGGTGCTAGAAGACGTGGCTTGTTTGACGGGGTCGCAAGTTTTTTCTAAAACTTTTGGGAAAAATTTAATGGATGTTAGGCTGGAAGAATTGGCTGAGATTAAGTTTGCAAAAATTTCCAAAGACACCACCACGTTGGTGGCTAAAAAAGTGGACAAAAAACAGGTGGAAAAAAGAGTTTTGGCGATTGAAAGGCAGGTGGAAGAATGTGAAGAAGATTTTGACCGAGAACAACTTCGGCTGCGAATCTCAAATTTGAAAGGGGCGGTGGCGACCATTTTGGTGGGGGCAAACACCGACGTGGAGCAAAAAGAGAAAAAACTTCGCATTGAAGATGCCTTGTCGGCGACGGCGGCAGCGGTGGAATGGGGCGTGGTGGCTGGCGGAGGGATTGCTCTTTTCAATGTGGCGAAAAAGATGAAAAAGACAAGAAAAACTTTGACAGCGGAAGAATCTGTTGGAGTGGAAATTGTGCAACAAACTCTTCAAGAACCACTTCGCCAAATTTTGAAAAATGCGGGGGTGGAAAGCGGTGTGATTATGGAAAAGATTGCCCGGAAAAAAACAGGGAGTTGGGGCTTTGATGCAATGAAAGGCGCCTTCTGTGATATGGTGGAAAAAGGGATTATCGACCCTGCCAAAGTGAGCATTTGCGCTTTGGAAAATGCTGCGAGTGTGGTGACGACGATGCTGACGACAGAAGCGGTGATTGTGCCGGTGGAGAAAGAATAAAAGAAAAAAAAATAATTTGAAAACGAAAGAATGTAAAACGGCTAAATTTTTTCATTTAAAATAAAAAACCTTCCCTGCTTAAATCTAAAAAGATTGTAAAAAGGAAAGGAAGAGACGTTTGAAGATGATTAGAAATAATTGAAAATGTTTAGAGATATTTGAAGATATTTGAAGATGTTTGAAGATGTTTGAAAAAAGATTTTTGAATTTAAAAAACCTTAGAAATGTTTTTCAAAGTTAAAATTGTTCCAAGGGATTTGGTCGATGGGGGGGATAACTTTAAAGGTCATTCGTTGGGCAGTGATGGGGTGATTAAATTTCATTTCAGTCGACCAGAGAGCAAGGTTGCCTTTGGGAGTTTTGAGAGCGAACTTTTCGGTTTTGACTGAACTTTTTTTATTGTTGATTTTTGTTTCCAGTCCATATTTTGCATCGAAGCAAACGGGGCAACCGATGCCCGCAAACTGGACGCGGATTTGATGACTTCTGCCTGTGATGAGTGAGATTTTTACGAGAGCAAAATTGTCTTTGGTGTCGAGGACTTGATAATCTAAAATTGCTTCTTTTGCACCGTCTTCATATCGCGTGCAAATTTTTACGACGTTATTTTTTGTATCTTTTTTAAGATAATTTATCAGTCTGCTTTGCTTGTTTTTGGGCACACCATTTAGGACGGCAAAATAAGTTTTTTCGAAAGTTCTGTCTGCGAGTTGCGAAGAAAGACGCGCGGCACCTTTTGAAGTTTTGGCGAAAACCATAACGCCACCGGTGGGTCTGTCCAGCCGATGCACAAGCGCCAAAAAAGCGTCGCCTTTTTTATCGTATTTTTTTATCAAATAATTTTTTAATTCGCTCAAAAAATCATTATCTTTACTCTCATCCAAAACGACGGGTACATTGGGGGGCTTCACTGCGACGAGCAGATGATTGTCTTCGAAAATTAGTTGGTGCACTTTTTTCTCCTTAAAAATTTTGTTTGTGAAAAGTGATTTTTAAAATTTGACCAAGCCGCTGCATCCACATGGCAAGATTAAATTTTCCTGAGTTTTTACACCGACTTCATAGCAATCAATTTTATCATATTTTACATTTTGAAGAGCGGTGAAAAGAAGATTTTTTATGACGGTGGGTTGAAGCCCAGTGGTGTAACTGTTGAGCAAAAAAAACAGTGGGGTGGGACTTAAAAGTTTTTTGCAAAGCAGGAGAAGTTCAAAAATATCGTCTTCCATTTTCCACTTTTCTCCCGAGGGTCCTCTGCCATAACTGGGTGGGTCCATGATGATGGCATCGTAGGTGTTTTTTCGCCTGATTTCTTTTTCCACAAACTTTTTGCAGTCATCGACGATATAACGAACGGGCAGATTTTCCAAGCCAGAAAGACTCATATTCTGCTTTGCCACATCCACCATATTTTTGGCACTGTCCACGTGAGTGACTTGGGCACCAGCCGAGGTGCATGCAACAGTGGCGCCGCCAGTGTAGGCAAATAAATTTAAAACTTTGACCTGTTTTTGAGGGTTGTTTTTTTTGAAATTTTCAATGATATTTATCATCTCTGCCCAGTTGGTTGCTTGCTCGGGAAAAAGCCCCGTGTGTTTAAAGTTCATAGGCCTGATGATAAACTTTAAGTTTCGCCAACTTATAAACCATTGGTCGGGCATTGGCTTTAATAGTTGCCAGTTTCCCCCGCCGTTTACTCTGTTATATATCGCATTCAGACCGTTATAGGACATAAGTGGAAAAGATGAACGCCAGACGACTTGTGGGTCGGGTCGCAATAAAAAAACGTCTTTCCATCGTTCTAATTTTTGACCGTTTCCGGTGGCGATGATTTGATAATCTTTCCACTCGTCGTTAAACTTCATTTAAAAAGGTTCCTTTTCTGAACTGATTGAAAGAGATTTTTATGACTATTTCTGGGTTGATTGAAAGAGATTTATTTGGTTATTTTTTTGAGTTTTAAAATAACTTTTTCTTCGCCGACTTCCACTTCGCGTTCAATGTCGGGAATGGCGATGGCTCCGTTTAAATTTTTTACCAAAACTTCCTGCTTGATTTTTTCACCGAATTTTGACACGACAGCTTTGATGAATTCTGACGTGCTGACGACGTCCATTTCGATGCGGTCGGAGACAAAGAATCCTGCTTCTTTCCGAAGGATTTGTGCCGCTCTGACCAGTTCTCGATAGGCACCTTCAATCATTAAATTTTCGTCCAGTGTGGTGTCGAGAACGACGGTCATATTGTTTTCGGTGGAGATGACAAACTCTTCTTTTGCTTTGTAATTTAGATGAAAAAGTGTGCTGTTGAATTCGCCCATTTGCGTTGTTAGTTTGCCTTGTTTAAACTGCTCGGCGAAGACATTGTTTTGCGTTTGAGAAGCTTGTTCCAAAAGTTGTTTTAACTGTTGGACTTTGTCCTTTAATACTGCTCCGGCAGTTTTGAAATTGACTGTCAAAAACGGTAAATTAAATTTGTCATGAGTGGTTTCAAACTGAATGTTTTTGATATTAAGTTCGTCTTTTATGACGTCTTCAAAGGCATGAATAGCCTTTTCCTTTTCGGGAGTGCAGACGAGAAAAAGAGTGCGAAGAGGTTGTTTTATTTTAAGGGATTTTTCGTTGCGAAGACGAAGAGCGGTCGCAATGACTTCCCTTACGACACTGACATCTTCCACCACTTTGGAAGGTTTTATTTGAGAAAAGACTGAGGGAAAACCACCTAACATAACGCTGATTTCAGCATCCTTTTCTGTTTGACGAACAAGGTTTTGCCAGATATGTTCAGTCATAAAAGGAATAACGGGCGCCATTATTTGAGTGAGAATTTTCAGGGCATAATAAAGACAAGAATAGGCCGTTAGTTGGTCGGCTTTGTCGTCACTTTTCCAAAAGCGTTTGCGGTTTGCACGAATGTAGAAGTTGGTGATTTCGTCGACGATATTTTCAAAATCTTTCACGACAAGAAAACTTTTTTGCTCGGCATAATTTGCATCGCTGTCGGTTATAAATTTGTTGAGTTTTTCGATAAGCCATCTATCGATTGGCGAAAGTTTTTCGAAATTTAGTTGAAAATTTTCGACGTCGGGATTGTCAATGGTTGCATAGGTATTATAAAAAATATAGGCGTTCCAAAACGTCATCAAACGGCGCCGTGCTTCTGCCGCAAGCGACAAGCCAAAGCGCATATCGTTGGTTATGGGAGCGCCGCCATACAGATAGCGAATGGTGTCCGCACCCACTTTGTCGGCGACGACGTCACTGTCCATTGAATTGCCACCGCTTTTGTGAAATTCATCTCCCTTTTCGTCCCTGACGTATTGGTAAGTGACGATTTTTGTGTAAGGCGCACGACCTTCCAAAACGACACTCATCACCAACATTGAATAGAACCAAAGTTTGAGTTGTTCCACCATTTCGCAGACATATTCGCTGGGAAAATTGTCTCTAAAATACTGTTCATCTTCAAAATATTTCTTGGTGCTGAAAGGCGTGATGCCAGCATCCAGCCAGCAATCGCCGACTTCGGGAATGCGAGAAACGCTCTGAGAACACACGGGGCATTTGATGATGACATTGTCTATCCATGGGCGGTGCAAGTGTGGAATTTTGGATATTTCTTCGGGGTTGACCGCCATTTTGACAAGTTCGTCCATAGAACCGACGACATGCAGATTTCCGCAATTTTCGCACAGATAAAACGGGAGCGGAAGACCATAGAAACGACTGCGTGAAATATTCCAATCGCCCATATTATTCAGCCAGTCGGACATTCTTTTTCTGCCAAATTCAGGCTGGAAAGTGACGTCGTCGATGGCTTTTAGAAGGTTGGGGCGAAGAGAATCGATGGCGATATACCAAGTGGAAATGAGTTTGTAGACAAGGTCGGTTTTGCACCGCCAGCAATAGGGATAACTGTGAGAGTAATTGTGTTTGTAGTAAAGTTTTCCGTCTTTTTCCAGCCGTTTCACCACCAATTCGGCGACGTCGGTGGTCTTTTTGCCACTTAAAAACCCTGTGCTGGGCAACATTATCCCTTGTTCGTCGATGGGAGAAATTTCTTTTAAATTATATTTTTTGCCCAGTTCAAAGTCTTCGGCACCGCAGCCCGGGGCAATGTGGACAATGCCGCTGCCCTCTTCGCCGTCTACGTCTTCCCATGCAACGACTTTGTGAGGAAAATTTTGCTCTGGCAACTCGGGAAAACAAGTTTCGTAAGTAAGGTTCAAAAGCTCTTTGCCGTCAAAAGTTTTCAGAACTTCAAAACTCTCTTTTAACACTTTTAAACTGCTTTCGCACAGCACAAGTTTGTCGCCAGAATTCTTCAAAAGCACTTGGACATATTTCAACTTTGGATTGACTGCTAAGGCGACGTTTGCTGAGAGTGTCCAAGGAGTGGTCGTCCATGCAAGAAGAGAAAAGTCTTGGTCTTTGACGGGGAATTTTGCAAAAATTGCCGTGTGTGTGACGTCGTGATAACTGCCCGACATCTCGTGCTCGGACAGGCTGGTTCCGCAACGGGGGCACCATGCCATGGGACGATTTTTCTTAACGATATAACCTTTTTCGTGACATTTTTTTAGGAAATGCCAGATGGAGAGAATGTTGGTGTCGGAGTTGGTGAAATAACTGTTTTCCCAGTCCATCCACTGCCCCATTCGAATGGATTGGTTGGTGATTTCGTTTGCGTAAAAATCCACTCGTTCCATACATTTATTGGTGAAGTTGTCCAGCCCATATTTGATGATTTCGGGTTTGCCGTTGAGTCCAAGTTCTCGCTCTATGTTCACTTCCACCCACATTCCTTGTGCGTCGAAGCCGTTTTGATAGTGACAGTCTTTGCCTTTGAGAGCGTTATATTTGATGGTGATATCTTTGAGTGTTCTGCCCCAGATATGGTGGACGCCGCAACGGTTGTTCGCTGTGATGGGACCGTCCAAAAAGCGAAAGCGCTGATTGTGTTTGTTTTTGGAAACAAGTTTGTGGAAGGTATCGTTTTCTTGCCAGAAACGCAGAATATCTTTTTCCATTTTTACGAAATTTATTTTTGCATTTTCTTTTTTCATCGTTTTTTCCTTACTTTTAGTAGTTTTCAAGCACGGCATTCATATCTAGAATGTCTGCCACGGTGACGACCCCAAGGGGGCGTTCGGTTAGTTTGCCCTTTTCGGTGATAATGATGAGTTGCAATCGGCGGTTGAGATAAAAGAGATTGAGCGCGCGCTCGATAGTTAAATTTTTATCGGTTATTTTATATTTGGTGGTCTCTTCGGGGCGAAGAATGGTTTGTTCGATGGGCGTTTGTTGAATGTATTCATTGATATCGGTGCCGTTTATAACACATCTGCCTAGGTGTTCCAAAATCTCTGAACCGACGGCGACTCCGATGAGCGTGGAGCCACGATAGACGGGAATATTTTTAAACCCTGTTTCTGCCATAAAGCGAAGGAT
This sequence comes from uncultured Christensenella sp., assembly GCA_964545115.1. GTDB lineage: Bacteria > Bacillota > Clostridia > Christensenellales > UBA1242 > UBA7862. The sequence goes on from CAZJEU010000015.1 coordinate 8,208, forward strand.
GTCTTTAATCTTCATTCCTGCATCGCTGGTGAACACTTCGTTTTTGCATACTCGTGAAAGTGCGGTGGGTGGAGTGGTTATCAGACGGCCGATTAACTCGAACGATTCCACCACTTCTTCGTGTGGTTCGGCGATGACATAGTTTGGGTTTGTTTTGTGGACGATAGAATTTCTCAGACGGCCATAGTCGATGAGTTCGTCTTCATATTTTCTGACGACACTGTTGAGAGGGACGGCTTTTCGCACAAGGTCGGTGTAGCTTATGCTGCGTTTGAAGCCATAGATGGTGCGAAGTGCATAGTCAATTTGGTTATATGCCGAGATGAAGCGCTCGGAAAGACTCCTCTCGTTTTTTGCTTTTGCCATAAATTCTCCCTTCTGAATTGTTTTAAACTTAGAAAATAGTAGCACATTTTGGTTAAAAAAGCAAAGTAAAAAAATGGTTCCCTCTTTTTTTTGGTTGATTTTTTTGGGGCTTTGGCATATAATCTTTTTGAGAATGCTGGGCGGGGAGCTAGTGGTGCCCTGAATCCGCAATCCACTACAGCGGAGCCGAACGCATGCCGCGGGAAAAGTTTTTCAGGCAGGGAGTGGCGGTTTGACGTTGAGAGCAAGGTCTTGTGCAATTGCCTTCTGCGAATCATGTCAGGGTCGGAAGACAGCAGCATTAAACAGAGCGGGCGATGTGCCACAAGGACACCTTGTTTGAGTTGAATCGTTGCGAACCCACTTGGGAGATTTTCACAAAGCAAGTTGCATTCTCACCAATAAAAAGCGGACAAAGTCGTCCGTTTTTTTATCAAAAGTTTTACACCGCCAAATAAATATAAGTCAGAAAATTTATATTTTCCAATCTATCGGCGTTAAGCCATGTGAAGTGAGAAAATCATTACACTTTTTGAAGTGTCCGTTGCCGAAGAAACCATTGTGGGCGGAAAAGGGACTGGGGTGGGCGCTGGACAAGACGCAATGACGGGAAAGGTCGATGCCTTCCACTGCTTTTTGCGCATTTCTGCCCCACAAAATAAAGACAATGGGGGTGAGTTTCGCTGCAATTTTTTCGATTACTGCACGGGTGAAAATCTCCCAACCTTTATCTTTATGACTGAGACTCTCGCCACGGCGGACAGTTAAAATAGTGTTTAGAAGCAGCACTCCTTGTTTCGCCCAGTTGGTGAGATTGCCGTGGGTGGGAAGGTCGTGACCATATTCATTTTTGAGCTCTTTAAAAATATTGCACAGACTGGGTGGAAGCGCGCCGCGCTCCACCGAAAAACACAGGCCGTGCGCTTGATGGTCGTTTATGTAAGGGTCTTGACCTAAAATTACCACTTTGATATCGCTAAATTTCGTCTGCAAAAAAGCATTGAAGATTTTTTCATTTTGAGGAAAAACGATGGTGGAAGAATATTCCTGCGACAAAAAATTTTGCAACGTTTTAAAATAATCTTTATTAAACTCATCAGCTAAGATGTCCAGCCAATTTCGGGGGATGTAAATCATTATTTTTTCTCTTTTGTTTTGAGATAATTCAAAATGTTGGTGGCGGCGATGGCACCGTCGGAACAGGCGGTGACTATCTGACGAAGAGAAGTGTTGCGAATGTCGCCTGCGGCATAGACTCCGCTGATATTTGTCTGCATTTTGTCGTCGGTGATGATATAGCCGTTGGAGTCTTTTTCGATGTCGCCGTCGATAATCTCTGTGTCGGGTCCACGACCTATGCAAACAAAAAGCCCTGCCACTTCCAGCAGTCTTTTTTCGTTCGTTTGGCGATTGGTAACTTCCACTTTTTCCAGATGGTCGGTGCCGATAAGAGCTGTTACGACAGAGTTTAGGACAAGTTCAACATTAGGCGTTTTTTTGATGCGTTCCACCAAAATCTCTTCGCCACGGAACTCTTCCCGACGATGGATGAGAAAGACTTTTTGGGCAAGATTGCTTAGATAGGCGGCATCTTCCAGCGCTGTGCTGCCTCCGCCGACAAGAGCCACAATTTTATTTTTGAAGAAATTGCCGTCGCAAGTAGCGCAAAAACTGACGCCCCTGCCGATGAATTTTTTTTCGTTTTCTATATCTAATGTTCTGACCATTGCACCGTTAGCCAAAAGAAGAGTTTTGGCAAGAAAGGTTTTGGTGGAAGTTTTTAGAGTTTTGATATCGCCAGAGAGTTGCACTTTATTCACTTCTTCAAACTCGAAAGCGACATCCAACGACTGGACTTGTTGAAACATTTTGGTGGCAAGGTCGATGCCTTTAATATTTGAAAAACCGGGGTAGTTCTCCACTTCAAAAGAAGAGGCGATGACTCCGCCGGGGACGCTTTTTTCGAAGATGATGACATCCAG
>CAZJEU010000016.1:0-9926 GCA_964545115.1 uncultured Christensenella sp.
AAAAAGAGGTTAAAAAAATTAAGATTTTACAAAAAAAACACCGACTTTGAATCGGTGCAAAATTTTGGTGCGGATGAAGGGACTCGAACCCCCAAGGTTGCCCACCAGATCCTAAGTCTGGCGCGTCTGCCAGTTTCGCCACATCCGCCAGTCAGGCCTGCGCTTGGGTTTTGCCCTAAAATTTTGGTGATCCACCCGAGGTTCGAACTCGGGACCCCTTGATTAAAAGTCAAGTGCTCTACCGACTGAGCTAGTGAATCGTGTTTGGCTGGGGTGGCAGGATTTGAACCTACGGATGCAAGAGTCAAAGTCTTGTGCCTTACCGCTTGGCTACACCCCACCATTATGGTGACTTTGCTATTATAAACGCTGGTGGGCAAAATATCAAGTGTTTTTTTTGTTTTTCCTTTTAAAATTAGCATTTTGGGCAAGAATATAGCGAGTAATTAGTCGCTGAGATGACAAGTGCGTTCTTTAAAAATTAAGTTTGGCTGGGGTGGTAGGGTTCGAACCTACGCGTGTTGGAGTCAGAGTCCAATGCCTTACCGCTTGGCTACACCCCAAAAGAACACCTTTATATTATGCTATAAAATGGTTCAAAAATCAATAGATTTTTTGGTGAAAATTTGAACAAAAAGTTGACAATAAAATATTTCTGTGGTAGAGTTACAAGGCAATATTCAGCAAAGATTTTTTCTTGCGGGTGTAGTTCAATGGTAGAACCCCAGCCTTCCAAGCTGGTTGCGAGGGTCCGATTCCCTTCACCCGCTCCAATCTGTTTCAGTAGCTCAGCTGGATAGAGCATCGCCCTTCTAAGGCGGTTGTCGGGGGTTCGAATCCCTCCTGGAACACCAATTGAGCCAACGTAGAAAGCTCCCAAAAGGGGGCCTTTTTTATGTTTATAATGAATGAAAAATGTGTGGAAAATGGATAAATTTAAAGTTGTTAAAAGGAGAATTAACGCAACTCTTTCGCTGGGAAGCATCTTTTTAGTTTTATATTTGTCAGTGAGAAGGTATCATTTGAGTAAGAATTATTTTATGTGAGTAGCTGTTTGACAGTAAAGTAGATTTGATTTCGATAAAAGTTTTTTAGGTGGGCAGCCGAGATTGCCGACGGAGTCGGCAATGCATCGAGAGCAAAGCTTTTGCCTATTTGCTCTCGATGCAGTGCAGTTTGCCAAAACGCAAACTGCACCTCGGCTGCCCTTTTTCATCGACACTATCTCGGCTACTCTTTTAATCGACACTATCTTGACTGTTCATATCATAACCAATGTTTCGACTATTCCTTTTATTGTCAATCGTTTCGGTTCTTTCTTTCATAGTCAATCATTCCGGCCGCCCTTTCATTGTCAGTCATTTTGATTGCTCATTTCGTGATAACAAAACTTTTTCTTTTAAAAACACTTTGACAAATGCAGATAAGTTTGCTAATATAATTCTACTTTAATTTCCATGGTGGATGTAGCGCAGTCGGTTAGAGCGCCAGATTGTGGATCTGGAGGTCGTGGGTTCAATTCCCACCATTCACCCCAAAAAATATTTGCCTTGGTTGCAAATATTTTTTTATAAAAAAAATGCCTGTTTATGTGGCATTTTTCTTTTTTATAAAAGTTTAAATTTTATTATAGACTCAAACTTTCTTCTTGTGTGCTCTCAACAATTTTGTTTTTTAAAAGTTCTTCATTATTGGAAATTGTAAGATATTTAATATTTACACTTAAATCTTCATAAGCTTTAAAATGCGCTTTCAGTTCGGGAAAAAGCAACATTAAATTTTCATAATCTTTCGAAAAAACTCCAATGTCATCAATCACTTTTTGAATTTCTCTTTTGTCCGAAAAAATGCAGTCTTGCGCAATGGTCATCAAATCCATTTTTGAATAACCCTGAGGAGGACTCGACACGCCGTAAAGTTGAAGAAGCACTGCTTTTTTATCCATCTCTTCTTCCATCAGTCCAGCCTCTTCGTGAATTTTTATAAAATTTTCCACCTGATTCATCATTCTTCTTTTTATCAAGTTGTTGAGATGTTCTGAATTATCTTTTATGATAATATTTTCGTCCAGACGGCAAATAAAATCTTCCACGCTTTTATATTTTCCGCGAAAAGTTTTTGCTAGGGCGTCAAGAAAATCTTTTTTAGGAAAACTTTCGTGAAAATCAAACATATGGTCCAATTCTGACATAATTGCAGCGACAGAAAGACACTTTTCATCAAGCGACGTGGTGATGTAATGTTTTCTTTTATGAGCACTTATCAAAGCATATGCCAGTGCCTCTGCTGGATTTTGAAGAAACATTCCATCGCCATATTCATAGTCCAAAAAAGTTCCCTGCGCTTGTGCGTCTTGCAACACAGCACCAGATTTATTAAAGCAAAGTTGTTCTTTTTCTCGTTTATCTTTCATAATTTAAGTCCTCATTTTTGATTTATTTTTTATAAGTTTAAGTCTAAAAATTAAGTTTTAAAATTGATTATTTAAGAAAAAGTTGTCTTGATTATTGAATAAAATATTCTGAGTCTTCCTTATAAATTTTGCAATTTAAAAGTTCTTCATTAGTCACTTTTGCAGATTCGTTGATGAGTTTAAGCAAGTCTTTGCTGGCTTTATATTGAGCATCAATTTCAGAGTTAAGTTCTTTTTTATCAATCTTTTTGCTGAAAATATTGTTTTCTGAAAATAGACTTTCAGACCAACTTTGATTTACAAAAATAGTTTCTAGCGCTTCTGTAAAAAGGTCCATTTTCAAATATCCTTCGGGCACAGATTTAACGGCAAGAAGTTTAAAAGCGATAGATGATTTGTCTGTATGATTATCCATTTTAACAAGACTTTTTATTTGACTCATTAGTCTCTTTTTTATCAAATTATTGATGTGATTAGGGTTGCCTTTAACGACAATATTTTTTTCTAATCGAGGAAGAAACTCGTTGACTTCTTCAAAGTCTTCTGAGTAAGTTTTGTTCACTGCTTCCTTAAAATCTTTTATAGAATAACTTTCGTGAAAATCTATTAAAAGATTGATATTGTGCATAAGCGAAGAAAGAGGGTTTAATTTAGATTCGTTTTCATTTTTCTGCTCAACCGACATTTTTTTGTGTGCTGAAATAAGAGCAAAAGCCATCGCATCGGAAGGTTTTTGAAGAAACATTCCTTCTCCGTAAGAGTATCCTAAAAAATAATTTTTTTGTGGAATTAAATTGCCATTAACAAAGCCACTTTTATCGAAGCAAATTACCTTTTCTTTTTTATCTTTTTTCATTGCAAACCTCATCTTTTTCTGATGGCTTGATTTTATCATGTGACGAATGCAAAGTCAATATGCAATTTTTTAAAGACTTGCATATTTTCTTGTTAAGAGTTCAAACTACCATAAAAAGGGGGTTAACAATGAAAATCGCAAACATAATTGCATGGATTCTTCTGGTTGTAGGTGGCTTGAATTGGCTGATAATCGGGATTTTTTCGACCAATTTGGTTGGACTTATGGTGGGAGAAATCGACATTTTATTGAGAATAGTCTATGTTCTCGTCGGACTAAGCGCTTTGTGGATTCTTATAGTTCCATTCATTGAAAGAGGCGCAATTTCATTTTGGAAAGACAGAAAATAACAACAAATATCGCTTCATAACGGCAATTCTACTCACAGTAGAGTCGATTCTACTGTGTGTAGAGTTGATTTTTAATAGTTAAATTTTAAAGTAAGATGCAGATTATGCCGCCTTTGCCTTCATTTATTATGCGAGAAAGCGTTCGTCGCATTTTTTTCTGTGCTTCGACAGGCATTTGTACAATCTTTTTATTGAGTCCTTCGTTAACCAAACTGTGCATACTTTTGCCAAACATATTTGTTTCCCACAGACTTTTTGGATTGCTTTCGAACTCTTTCAACAGATATTTCACTAACTCTTCGCTCTGTTGTTCGCTACCGACAATGGGACTTATCTCTGTTTCAACTTCCACTTTCATTATGTGCCAACTGGGCGCACTGGCTTTAAGGCGAACGCCATATCGGGAGCCGTGTCGCACCATTTCTGGCTCTTCAAGAATCATTTCTTCCATGCGAGGGCTGACAACGCCGTAGCCTGTTTCAGCAACTTGCGTGAGTGCTTCGCTGATTTTATCATATTCAGTTTTTGCAAAGGCAAGTTTTTTGATGTAGTTAACCAGTTCAAAATCGCTGGTAATTTTTTGGTCGCATTCGCGCGAAAGCACTTTATAAAACAAATCTTGTTTGGGCTTTATATCAAGGTAAGCAATTCCCTGTCCCATATCAATGTTTGCCATAGAGACAATCTCGAAATTTTCGCTTTGTTCAAATGCCAATTTTTCGCTTTCCAAATCTCCGATTTTTCGGGCGGTGTCCATTAAACTTTTGCCCTGAGCGATAATCTCTTGAATGAGTTCGTCTTCAAAGGGCAGCGATTGCAGCCAGTGTGGCATTTTGACTCGTAGTGAATATAAAGGAAATTCTTGCAAAATTCGGGCAAAAATCTCGTTTACATTTTCTTCTGTCAAATTTAGGGCATCCATTGCGATAACGCTAACATCATATTTTTTTTGCAGACTTTCCGACAGTGTCAAAGTGGCTGCTGCCGTGGGATTTGCAGTGTTTAAAACAACCACAAAAGGTTTGCCGAGCGCTTTAAGTTCGGTTATGGTTTTACTTTCAGCATCCACAAAACTGCCTCTTTCCAACTCGCCAAAACTGCCGTCCGTTGTCATCACAACGGCAATGGTAGAGTGGTCGGTGATGACTTTTTTTGTGCCCATCTCTGCTGCGGCTTCAAACGGCAATGGTTTTTCGCTCCATGGCGTTTTGACAAGGCGAGGACGGTCATTTTCCAGCAGACCTTCTGCCCCAGTGACAGTGTATCCCACACAGTCGACAAGGCGAATTTTTAGATTTACATTGCCATTTACGGTTATTTTTACTGCTTCTTTGGGGACGAATCGTGGCTGAGTCGTCATAATTGTTTTGCCGTCGGCACTTTGAGGCAGTTCGTCCACTGTTCGTTTTTTATCGTGGTCGTTTTTGATGTTTGGCAGCACCATTTTATTCATAAAATTGGTGATAAACGTTGATTTTCCGCTGCGAACAGGACCTACGACTCCTAGATAAATGTCGCCAGCCGTTCGAGTGGAGATATCTTCATATATTTTGTTTGAAATCATTGCACTCCTCCGTGTAATTTCTTTATAACAAAATATATGATAGTAATAGCGGGGTTATGATAAATTTGACAATCAAATTAGATTTTTGTATGAAAAATTAACTTTCTTGTAAAACGAGCGCACAGGTTGCCGACGAGAAGTCGGCAACGCACTCAGCCCGAAGTTTTTTGCTTCGGGCTGAATGCAGTATTGTTTGAACTCTCAAACAATACCCTGAGTGCTCGACATTTCAAACTAATTTCTTTTCAATAAAACGCTTGAATCAATATTTCAACCGATTTCTTTTTGTTTAAGTTTTTCCTTCTCTGCCTTGCCAAGTTTCTTTTTGCGCGGACGTTTGGAAAAACTTTTTATAAAATTTAATCTGTTTTCCTTGCCAGTAAGTAGCCGAAAAATATTGTGCCTGTGTGCATAAATAATAAGGAAAAATATCATAAACAAAAGACCACTAAGCACCAAGTCGCCCTGTCCTGACATAAGCCCCAAATCATAGGCTTCGTATATAGTAAAAATGGTGACGATGAAAAAAGACATCAATGAAGCGTAGTCGAAAAGGAAGAGAAACAAAACTCCGAAAACAAAAGTCGCAATGCCAAGAAGGGGTGATGCTACGCAAAACATTCCATAAATTGCTGCGACTCCTTTGCCGCCTTTGAAACGATAAAATAGGGGGAAAATTGTGCCTACAAGAGATGAAAGTCCGCCCAGAAACAGTCCTATGAAGGATTCCACACCCACCCAACCAAACAACCACTTGCCCAAAAGAGCGGGAACGACGCCTTTTAACATATCAAAAACAAGAGTTAAAAAACCTATAAGAAAGCCCATATTTCGAATCATATTCATCGTGCCCGGATTGCCACTGCCCGATTTTAAGATGTCATAATGGTTTATTTTGCTGATAATTTTAGCAAAAAAAATGTTACCTATAAGGTAAGAGACGACTATTACGACAACATATCTCCACCATTCCACTTAACTATTCTTCCTTATCACTTCTATTTTTAATCACGATTTTGATGGGTGTTCCGCTGAAATCCACCGCTTTTCTTATAGAATTTTCCAAATATCTTTCATAGGAAAAATGCATATTTTGCCTATCATTTACAAAGATAACAATGGTCGGCGGCATAACTCCCGTTTGCGTAGCATACAAAATTTTTAGTCGCCTGCCCCCTTTGCTAGGTGGCTGTCTGAGATTGACAGCGCCGTGAATAATATCATTTAACTGACCCGTCGTGATGCGTTTGGTCGCATTTTCCAGCACTCGTTCAACATTTTCCATAATTTTTGGCAACCGTTGACCCGATTTGACCGACACAAAAAGAGGAACAAAATAGTCCATAAATTTAAGGTCTTCACGCAATTTCTGAGTGTATTTATTGATTGTTTTATCGTCCTTATCGGGGATTAAATCCCATTTATTCAAAATTATCAAGCTGGGTTTGTTCTGTTCGTGCACAAAGCCTGCAACTTTGACGTCTTGCTCGGTGATGCCATCTGAAACATCGACCATCACCAGCACAATGTCCGCTCGTTTGATGGCTTCGATGGTTCGAAGCACGCTGTAACGCTCAATCGAACCACTTTCGATGACGCTTTTTCGGCGCATTCCTGCTGTGTCGATAAAAATGTAATCTTTGCCGTTATATTTAAAAGGTGAATCGATGGCATCTCGCGTGGTGCCTGCCACTTCGCTGACAACCAATCTTTCTTCGCCCAAAAATTTGTTTACAAGACTGCTTTTGCCGGTGTTTGGCTTGCCGACAATGGCAATTTTTATGGCATTAGTTTCTTTATTATTAACCAATTTTTTGTCTTTCAAACTTTTGACTATCTCGTCTAAAAGTTCGCCCAAACCCTTTCCCTGCTCGGAAGAAATGGGAAAAACTCGCTGAAAGCCAAGCTCATAAAAGTCAAAAGACTTTTCGATTTCAAAATTATCCAGTTTATTTATAACTAAGATTATATGTTTATCGGTGCGTTTCATCAAAAAAGTTGCCACTTCTCTGTCTGAATTTAAAAGACCTTCTTTGCCGTCGACAAAAAATAAAATGACTGCTGCAAGGTCGATTGCAATCTGCGCTTGCGCAAGAATATTTTTCTCCATTTCGCCACGGTTTTGAAAGTCCAACCCGCCAGTGTCTACCAGCGTGAAAGAAGTGCCCGTCCATTCGGCATCGCCATAAATTCTGTCTCGTGTGACGCCAGCAATGTCATCCACAATGCTTATGCGCCTGCCACAAATGCGATTAAAAAAGGTGCTTTTTCCGACGTTTGGCCTGCCGACAACGGCGACAAGTGGTTTCATTTTCTCTTCCTCTCAAAAAGCGATTATCTTTGCTTTTTCATTTTTTCGTATGAAGAATTGTATCACAAAAAGTTTTTTTTATCAATTGTTTGATGAAAAACATTTGTTGCAATTTGATTGGGCATAGGGACAAAAAGATTTTTTGCCTGCAAGTTTTTTGGAAAAAATAAGTAGCAGCGCAGTGGAAAAAAGAACGGTAAACCCGATTAAAAATTTAGCGATAAGTGTGCCTGTTGCAAAGTTGAAAAGTAGAAAACAAAGGACATATGCAATGGAAAATTGCAAAAAACAAGCAAAAATGGTCCATTTTAGTCCAATTTCTTGACGTAAAACGGCAATTGTGGAAATGCAAGGCATATATAACAGACTGAAAACCATCATCACGACGGCGGTGATGGGAGTGAAAAATATGACGGAATTTGTCGAGAAAAAACTGGCTCCCAACTGGTCGTTAAAATGCGTTGTGTTTGGAATTTTATTTATTATTGCCATGGTCGCCACCACCATTTCTTTTGCCATGACGCCGACGACAAGGCTGATAACAATGCCATAGTTGCCCAGTCCTATGGGTGCAAAAAAGACGCTTAAAAATCGTCCGATTGTTTCTAGCATGCTCATCTCGCCACTTGCATTTGGGACAAAGGCAAACGTAAAAGTGAAATTTTGCAAAATCCAGACAATGACGCTGAACGACAATAAAATGGTGGCGACTTTCAACACAAAAGCTTTGCAATTTTGCCAGATGACGGTGTAGACTCTGCGAAAACTAGGAAGGCGATAAGGCGGAAATTCCAGAATAAAAGAGCGTTCGCCGCTTTTTAATAAGCCATGATTTAAAAACGAAGCAACAGCAAGCGCAACAAGCAACCCAAGAACATACATTAAAATGATGAGAAGAATGTTCCCTTTGCCGAAAAAAGCCCCGCCGATGACGGCATAAATGGGCAGTTTTGCACTGCAACTCATATATGGCGTGAGCAAAGCAGTTTTAAGTTTTGTGTTTATATCTTCAATATTTCGGGCGGTCATAACGGCGGTGGTGGAACAGCCGAAACTCATTAAAAGGGTGAAAATACTTTTGCCAGAAAGCCCGAATTTATAAAAAATCTCTTCCAGCGAAAAGGCAAGACGCGACATATATCCGCTGTCTTCCAGCAGTGATAAAAACAAAAATAGAAGGACGATTTGCGGAATGAAACTAAGCAACCCACCCACACCTGAAACGATGCCGTCAGAAAATAAAGCCACCACCCAAAGGGGAGAATTTATTGAAACTAGTAAGTCTTTCAGAGGCAGTGCAAGCAGGTCAAACAGCGCTTTTAGACTGTTTGACAACAACGCGCCAACCGAAGAAAAAGTGAAGAAAAAGATGCCAAACATAATGCAAAAAAAGAGAGGTAAGCAAAGAATTTTGTTTAAAATAATTTTATCAATTTTATGTTTGCCATAAACAGCATCACCCTTTTTTAGAGTAATTTCTTCCATTATCTTTGCGATAAAATCAAAACGTAAAGAAGCGATTTTAGTTAAAAAATCTTCGCGAGAGAGAATCCGATTGAGTTTTTTGTGCTGAATTTGAGTTAAATTAAGGCTATTTATTACATTTTCATTCTGTTCAAGAATTTTTATAAAAAGAAAATTTTCGCTTGCGCCCACTTTTTTTAGTTGTTCGGCACTCAAAATTTCTCTTATTTCTTCCAGTGGAAGTTGAGATAAATAGGGTAAAGTTACAAAATGCAAAGGTCTTTCGTCAGATAGATTTGACAAATTTTCTAGCAAGTTCTTAGAGTTTTTTTCGTCGGTAAAAATTTTTAAGTTTAAAATTTCGGACAGTTTTTTGAAGTCATACACATTTCCCTTTTCTCTCACTTCTCTAACAAAATTAACAAAAAGACAGGGGGAAAATCCCCTTTCAATAAGGCTTAGTGTAAGATAAAGGTTACGTTCAATGACATTGGCATCCACGACGTTGATAATTGTTCCGCGATTTTCAAAGAGATAGTCAATCGCCACTTGTTCGTCAAAACTAAAACTTGAAAGTGAATATAGCCCCGGCAAATCGATGATGTCAAAAGTTTTGCCAAGGTGCGACACGCGTTTCTCTTTTTTGTCCACAGTCACTCCGTGCCAGTTCCCCGTGTGTTCAAAACTGCCAGTGAGATTGTTATATAAGGTGGTTTTTCCAACATTGGGGTTGCCTATAAGAATCACTTTCTCAGTCATTTCAGTTGCCTTTTTATTTTTAACTTATTTTATTTTAACAAAAATTAAAGAAACTTCTTTTCTTTTTAAACTAAGAACAAACCCACGGATTTGAAGCAAAAAAACGCCTTTAAAGTTAGACTTTTTTAAAATAATGACTTCTGTATTAACAAACCCAAGGTCGAGCAGGCGTCTTTTGATTTTTATAGGCGCATCAATTTTTACGATTT
>CAZJEU010000017.1:0-9550 GCA_964545115.1 uncultured Christensenella sp.
GAGCACTTTTTCGCTTAAAAAGCGCCCGTTTTCGCTTAAAAAACACTCATTTTTTGCTCAAAATCGTGCGAATTCTGCTCAAAATCGTGCAATAATTGCCCGAAATTGAAGTGTTTTTCACTTAAATTTGAAGAGTTATTTACCTAAAATTAAAGTATTTTTGGCTTAAAATTGAAGGGCATTTTGCAATAAATTCTAAAAAATCTATAAAGTTGAAAGGAGTAAAAATGTCGTTTGCACGCCAAGTAAAAAATGAAATATTAGTAAAGCCCATCGACGGCGAATGTTGCAAACTGGCTTTTTTATCTGCCGTTATTCATTCCAGTGGCGAACTTTTAGAAGGGAACTCTAGCCAGCAGTTGCAACTGCGCACTGACATCGAAAATCTTTATCATCGCATCAACGAATGTCTAAAAACGCTTTATGGCGAATATGCAGAAATCAGCATTGATACCGATTCAAATGTTAACAAAACTGTCAGGTATGTCATCACTTTTCCGCAAAATTTAATCAGTCGCATTTTGTTCGACTGTGGCATATCCAAATATAACAACGACTCTTCCTCCTCGCTCTCTGCCGGACTGGACGAGCATATCGTGGAAAATGAATGTTGTGCCCGAACTTATATTAAAGGAGTGCTGGTGACGTCTTCCACTTCCAGCATAATTTTGGATGAAGGCAGCAAAAAGAAACCACGTTCCTTCGGGGGATATCATTGGGAGTTTATCTTTTCTAATCAAACGCTTGCAAGTGATTTTTCCACTCTTCTTTTTTCGCTTGGACTGACAAACAACAAAAGTAAGCGAAAAAAACTTTTCATAATCTACATTAAAGAAGCTGAAAAAGTGAGCGACTTGCTCGCTATGGTGGGCGCAGTGGGAAGTTTGCTCAAACTTCAAAACGAGATGACGGTGCGTCAAGTCAGAAATAATATCAATCGCCAAAACAACTGCTTCAATGCTAATATAACAAAAACTGTGCAAGCAGGATTGCGCCAAGTGGTCGCCATAAAAAAAATAAAACGAACCATCGGGCTGGATGCTCTTCCAGAAAATTTGAGAGAACTGAGTCTGTTGCGTCTTTCTCACCCAGATGAATCACTCGAAAACTTGACAAAAATGCTGACGAACCCTATAACTAAAAGTGGAGTTAACCATCAGCTAAATAAACTTATGAAAATTGCGGAAAAGCCAGAAAAAATCAGAAAAAAATTAAATTTTAACAAAGAGACGGAAAACAAATGAAGAATTTTATACACTTGCATGTTCACACTGAATACAGCCTGCTTGACGGAGCAGCACGAATAAAAAAGCTGGTGAAAACAGTGAAAGAGCACGGAGGCTCTGCCGTGGCAATTACTGACCACGGAACGATGGCAGGGGTGCTTCAATTCTTTTCGGAATGCTATAAAAACAAAATTAAACCAATCATCGGCAGTGAATTTTATATTGTCCACGACCGCCACAGAAAAGAAGATAAACTGGATATGGGACACATTGTGCTGTTGGCGAAAAATAACCAAGGATATAAAAATCTTTTAAAACTCAGTGCCATTGCTTCCAGAGAAGGGTTTTACTATAAACCACGAATAGATTATGACGTGCTTGCTCTTCATTCAGAAGGAATTATTTGTCTGAGCGCTTGTCTTGCGGGGCACATCCCCCAGTTGCTGCTTCGTCGTCAGTTTGACGAAGCATTTAAAATGGGGAAAAAACTTAAAGAAATTTTTAAAGACGATTTTTATATCGAATTACAAAATCATCATCTCAGTGAACAACTGGAAATTTTGGAACCATTGAATAATCTTGCCAAAGACCTTGGCATTAAAACTGTCGCCACCAACGACGTGCATTATATCAACAAAGAAGATGCTGAGATGCAGGACGTCTTGCTTTGCATTGGGACGGGCAAATTGGTTGATGACAAAACCAGAATGAAATTTGACACCGACGAGTTTTATGTCAAAACACGTGCTGAAATGGAGCAAGTGCTGGGGGCTTATCCCGAAGCGCTTGATACCACTTTGGAGATTGCAGACAAATGCAACGTCACCATCAAAGCGAAAAGTCACAAAGAGTTTCAAGACTCGATGCCCAAAGGCTGCGTGCTTAAAGATAACGAAAACTTCATCCCCAGATATGTTGCCGAGGGAATGACTTCGTTTGAATTTTTGGAAAAACTGACTTATGATGGATTGAAAGAAAAATATAAAGAAATTTCTCCTGAAATTAAAGCCCGTGCAGACTACGAATTGTCTATCATCAAAGAACAAGGTTTTGTGGAATATTTCCTTGTAGTGTGGGACTATATTCACTTTGCCGAAAAAAACAATATTCCTGTCGGGCCGGGTAGGGGAAGTGGAGCAGGTAGCATCGTGGCCTATTCCACCGGCATAACTCGGGTCGACCCCATAAAATTTAATTTGCTTTTCGAACGCTTCATTCACCGTGAGCGCGTGTCCATGCCCGACTTTGACGTTGACTTTTGCTACGACAGACGCAACGAAGTGATTGATTATGTTAAAGAAAAATATGGCGAAGAAAATGTCGCTTTCATTGGCACTTTCGGCACTATGGCCGCCAAAAACGCCATCCGAGATGTTAGCCGAGTGCTAAACATTCCTCTTTCTCAAGTGGACAAAATTTGCAAAGAAATCCCCTTCAAACTGCCAGACGGCATTTCCAAACCGCCCGTTTTGAAATATTATTTTGGCACTACAAGCGATGAGAAAAATGCCAAATTTATCATTCCCGGTCTTAGAAAAATCTATGAAGAAGACGAAAAAATGCATAAGGTCATCGATATGAGCATCAAAATTGAAGGGATGCCACGTCAGACTTCCACACATGCTTGCGGTGTGCTCATCGCACCAAAAGCAGTGGACAACTTTGTGCCGCTCATCAAAAACGGAGAAGAGATTGCCACTCAGTTTTCTATGGTGGAATTGGAAGATTTGGGACTTCTTAAAATGGACTTTTTAGGGCTGAGAACACTTACAGATATCGACAAAACACTCAAACTTATCAAAGATATTCACAGCAAAGATATCGATTTTTATGCCATGGAATATGACGATTTAAATGTATTCAGACTCATTGGACAAGGCGACACCGACGCAATTTTCCAGTTGGAAGGTGGCGGAATGAAACGGTTTATGAAAAAATTGAAACCGGACAACCTAGAAGACGTTATCGCCGGCATTTCGCTTTATCGTCCCGGTCCGATGAAATACATCGATGAATATGTTGCCAACAAACACAATCCTTCAAAGATTAAATATGACGACCCGCTATTAAAACCCATCCTTGAAGCCACGTATGGCATCATTGTCTATCAAGAGCAAGTTATGCAGATTGTGCAGGCAATGGCAGGCTATTCGCTGGGACAAGCCGACCTTGTCAGACGAATTATGAGCAAGAAAAAAGTGGACAAAATGGAGGCAGAAAAGGGCAAATTTATCTATGGCTGGACAGACCCCAAAGGAGAAAAGTCCATCGAAGGAGCCATCAAAAAAGGCGTTCCTGAAGAAGTGGCGCGCAAAGTTTTTGCCGATATGGAAGACTTTGCTAAATATGCCTTTAACAAATCTCACGCCGCAGCGTATGCTTATCTGTCTTATCAAACGGCCTATTTAAAATGCTACTACCCAGTGGAATTTTTGGTGGCGGTTTTGAACAATCGCATCACAATTATCGACGAAATAAAAAAATATACCGTCTATGCAAAGCAAAACAATATCGAAGTCTTGCCGCCCGATGTGAACAAAAGCGAATCACTCTTTTCGGTGGAACAGGGCAAAATCCGTTTTGGGCTTGCTGCTCTTAAAAATGTAGGCATTGCCGTCGTAGACGAGATTGTAAAAGAGAGAAAAGAGAACGGCGAATATCAAGATTTCTATAATTTCGTCGAACGAACGCAAGGAAGGTGCATAAACAAACGTTGTTTGGAAAGTTTGATTTTAAGCGGTGCGTGCGATTGTTTTTCACTCAAACGTTCGCAGATGATGAGTGTGTATGAAAAAGTGCTTGAAGCCGTAACCAGAGATAACAAAACCAAACTTTCGGGACAGGAAAGCATTTTTGACATTATGACAGGAACGGACACAAAAAAGAATCTGATAGAAATGGAAGATATCAATGAATATACCAAGCACACTAAATTGAAATTTGAAAAGCAAGTGCTGGGCATTTATCTTTCTGGTCACCCGCTGGATAACTTTTTGGAAGAAGCGAATACTTTCACTTTCAACTCTTCAATGATTCAAAAAGAAAGTCTGGACGAAGAAGAACTTAAAAACGAAGAATTTGGTGGTCACGAAACAGAGCAAGAATTGGTGAAAAACGATGACATTGTTTGGTGCGGTGGCAGTGTCGAAGAAGTTAAGAAAATTTATACCCGAGTGGGCAACAAGGAAATGGCAATAATCAAAGTGGAAGATTTGTTCGGCTCTTTCGAAGTGATGATAACTCCGGCGGTTTACTCTCGGCACAGCGAGAAACTTTTGGAAGATACTCTTGTCAAAATTCACGGCAAGGCATCTGTCCGCGACGACAATTCAGTGATAATTATCGCCGATAAAGTTGTTTTTTTGGGGGAAACTTCTCCTGTGGATAAAACAGCGGCGACCAAAACACTTTATTTGAAATATGACACGATGGATGGAGTGTTGCATTCAAATATCTTAACTATTCTCAAAAATTATCCGGGAAACATCCCCATAATGATAAGGTGTTCCAGCACGCTCAATGCCTTTCGACTCAATCTTCTTGTCAATCCCAACAACTATCTCTTAAACGAACTAAATGCCTTGATTGACCCATCGAATATTAAATTTATGTGATAGAGTTTTAGAACTTAAAGTGTTTGCAACAGAAATTATTTTTATAAAAAAAGGAGAAAAAATGGAGTTAAAAAGAATTGCTATTCTCACCAGTGGAGGTGACTGTCAGGCGATGAATGCCGTCATAAGCATTATGGTGAAAGTTGCTGCCCGCCGAAATATCAAAATTCTGGGGGCGCAAAAAGGGTTTCAAGGGCTGTATGAAAATGCTTTTGTGGAGCTGAGTCCTAAGGATGTGGAAAACATCTCGTCGTTAGGAGGCTCAATTTTAAAGACTTCACGATTCACCGATTTTAAAGATGAAAAAGTGATTTTAAAATGCGTAAAAAACTTGAAAACTCGTCATATCGATGCCGTTGTTGTCATCGGTGGTGACGGCTCCTTTAAGGGTGCGCAACTTCTCAAAAAGAATGGAATAGGCGTCATTGCCATCCCTGCCACGATTGACAATGACTTGCGCTACACAAATAAGTGTCTGGGTTTTGACACGGCGGTCAACAACGCTTGCGAGTTTATCGATAAGGTCAAACACACCATGTCGGCGATGGACAGGGGGGTAGTCTTTGAAGTTATGGGCAGATTTTGTGGCGACATAGCGCTCTACACCGCCGCCAGCACAGCTTGTGACATTGTGGCAGTGCCTGAAAAACCAGTCAGTGAAAAAGAGATTGTAGACAAGACTTTGTGGTGTCTAAAACACCTTCATCGCCCACCCATCGTCGTCATTGCAGAAAGAATGTTTGACGTAAAAACACTTGCCGAAAAACTTTCCAAAGCAGCAAACGCCGAGATAAAATATTCCATTGTTGGCTATATTCAACGTGGTGGAGCCCCGTCTGTTGAAGATAAAACTCTGGCTATGCAGTTTGGTGTCAGAGCGATAGATTTGCTGGAAAAGGGAGTAAAAAACAGAGCGATTGGCATCAAAAATAACAAAATTTTTGATGTTTCACTAGACGAAGCATTGAATGCAGAATATAATTTTAATTACGAACTTCTCAATCTTTTTTATCTTCTCAATTCTTCCAAATAACTTTTGTTTTTAAAACTTTTCATATATCACATAAAAATGAACTCTACTATTACGAGAGTTCATTTTTTTGAATTGTTTTTTATTTTCTGAATTTGAGTTTTTATTTTAATTTCTAGAAAAGGTGGTGCCAGTCTGAGTGTCTGTTAAAACAACTCCCTTGGCGGCCAGAGCATCTCTTATGGCGTCTGCTTTTGCATAATCTTTTTCGTTCTTTGCTTTTATTCTCAGTTCAATTTGTTCCAAAATCTCTTCATCAGTTATCGTGTGAAGACTTTCTTTTTTAACTGTATCCTTTTCTCCTTCAAGCAAATCTAGCGAAAACACCTTATCAAAGTCTTGCACAAGTTCACGTTTTGTTCTGCCAGTGAGTCGAGTGTCTTTAAGAACCTTAAACAATACAGTCAACCCCATAGAAGTGTTTAAATCGTTTCCGATGGCTTCACGAAATTTTTCTTTATAGGCATCAAACTTTTCTTTTTGCAATTCACCTTCATTCTCTATGTTTTGAATTCTAAGAAGCAGTTTTTTAAAAGCATTCACCGAGTTATCAATAATTTCATAGGAAAAAAGCAAGGGTTTGCGGTAGTGCGATTCTAGGCAAAAAAAGCGATATTGCATGGGAGTGTAGCCCTTTTTCATAAATACTGAGAGAGTAAGAAACTCTCCGCTTGACTTGCTCATTTTGCCGTCTTCGGTTTTCAAATGCATAACGTGCATCCAATTTTTGCACCATTCGTGTCCTAAAAAAGCGTCGCTCTGAGCAATCTCGTTGGTGTGATGAGGAAAGGCGTTGTCGATGCCACCACAGTGAATGTCAACATATTCACCTAAGTGTTTCATAGCGATGCAAGAGCATTCAATGTGCCAACCGGGATAACCGACCCCCCACGGGCTGTCCCAAACAAGCGCTTGGTTTTCAAATTTAGATTTTGTAAACCACAGCACAAAATCGAATTTATTTTTTTTGTTTTTATCAGTGCCTACGCTCTCTCGCACGCCCAAAGCCAAGTCTTCTTCTCGGAAATTAAAGAAAACGTGATATTTTTCCAACTTTGAAGTGTCGAAATAAACGTTTCCGCCCGCCACATAAGCATAATCCTTCTTAATCAAATCTTCAATAACCTTGATAAATTCGTCAATGCACGCAGTCGCCGGCTCTATCACGTCGGGCATTTTGACGTTTAAAGCTTTCAAATCGTCAAAAAAAGCCTTGGTGTAGAATTCAGCAATTTCACTCACCGACTTTTTTTCTCTCTCGGCACCTTTAAGCATTTTGTCTTCGCCATCGTCAGAGTCGTTCGAAAGATGTCCAACGTCAGTTATGTTCATAACCCGCTTAACACCAAAACCACAATATTCCAGAGTTTTGACTAAAATATCTTCCATTATGTAAGTTCTCAAATTGCCGATATGAGCAAAATGATAGACCGTCGGGCCACAAGTATACACTTTCACTTCCCGAGGATTTTTGGGCACAAAGGTATCAATTTTTCGAGTTAGCGAATTATAAAGTTTCATAATTTCTCTCTTTTTTCTTTCATTTAGTCACTAAAACCTATCATATAAACCGCCATAATGTCAAGCGATAAGGTGGCGGGCTGCTTTTTCTATTATAGTTTTTTAATCATTTTTTGGTTCGCTTTTTGCTTAAAAATTGGTGGCATCTTCTAAGACAAGAGAATCGAAAGCAATCTCTTCCGTAAAATCTTCTTTAATGAACGAAGCATTTTTAAAAGCCACGAAATAATAAACGTGTTTGGCAAGCAAGACAGGAGTTTGCAAATCAAGAAGATGACAAATTTCACTTAGATATTCAAAAAAATTGTCGACATCAAATTCTTCTGCTCGTTCATATACGATGTCTTTAACAATTTTTTCCTCAAAAATAACTTTAGCCCAGATTTTCAGCATAATTTTCTCCAAAATTTAAAATTAAACTAAGTATATCAAAAATGGAAAATTTTTGAAATAAAATTTAGCATAAAGATGAATAGTAAAAAAACTCTTGACATAAAATATTTTAATCATTATACTCTTTCGGTATTAAGAAAAGTTTTAACAAAAAGATTTTTTTTGACTATCTTAATATAAAGAGATTTTGAGAAACTGGTTGTGTCGGCTGGAACAAGTCGATACTGCCGTTTTTTTGAAATGAAAGATATGGAGGTAATCATTATGGATGAAGATATTTTTTTAACAAAAGACGGATACAAAACCTTGCAGGAAAGATTGGATTTTTTAAAATCTTCCAAACGCGAAGAAATTGCCAAGAAAATTGGTGTGGCGCGAGAGTTTGGCGACCTTTCTGAAAATGCGGAATATGACGCTGCCAAAGAAGAACAGGCACAAGTGGAAGCCGAAATTTCTGATATCGAAAACAAATTGCGCTTTGGCAAAATTATAAACGAAGGAAAATTGGACACCAGCAAAGTGAATGTGGGGTGTTTTGTCAAGTTGCTTGACCTTAACTTCAACGATGAGTTTGAATATAAGATTGTCGGCGACACCGAAAGTGACCCGGCAAAAGGACTGATTTCAAACAACAGTCCCGTGGGGAAAGCGTTGCTTGGCAAAAAAGTGAATGAAAGTGTCAGCATCATTTTGCCACAGAACAACAACACCACCATCCGCTTGAAGGTATTGGGAATCAGAGCCTAGGTTTAAAATCATTTTTGCAGAAATTCGAAGACGGTTTTTGGCCGTCTCTTATTTTATTTGTGATTTGAAAGAGAATGTGATAAAATTTTTGTGGTGAAATATGTCAGCTTTCGAAAATGCAATTTTGCACAACTCTCAGTTTTTAGATTTAATAAAAGGCAATCAAACTGCCCATTCCTTTTTGTTCGAAACACAGGATGAAGTTTTGTTGCAAAATTTTTCTCTTTGTTTCGCTCAGTTTTTATTTTGCACTGGCGAAACTAAGCCTTGTTTAAAATGTGAAAATTGCCTGATGTCAAAAGCGCTATCTCACCCCGACTTGAAGGTTTATCCTAAAAACGGTAAAAATATTTTGGTCGAAGACGTTAAAGACTTAACCGAACATATCTTTTTAACTCCTTTTCAAAGCGACAAAAAGGTTTTCATCTTCAACAATTTTTCTTCGGCAAATGTTTATGCGCAAAACAAACTCTTAAAAATTTTGGAAGAGCCACCGCACAACTCGTTTATCATTCTAAATGTTTCTAATACAGAAAAGATTTTGCCTACCATCCTTTCTAGGTGCAGAAGAATGCGACTGAAAGCGTTTAGTGACAGCGAAATGCTCTCTGCATTTTCCGATTTTAACCTTTCAAAACTAAACAGTGCCATCGAATTTGCAGGGGGTTCTTTGCAAAAGGCTGAGTTATTTTTGAAAGAAGGAGCCTTTGCCGAAATTTTTAAAAACTGCTTAAATGTGTTGCTAAACCTTTCGGACAGTCGCTATCTTTTAAAATTCTCCCGAACTTTTCATCCTATACGAGATAATCTTTTTTTAATTTTAGAAGTTTTTGAAGGGCTTTTTCGTGATATTTTGCTTTTAAGATTAAACAGAAAAAATCTAATTAAAAACAAACTTCACTCAGACGATATCTTGACCATCAGTCAGGACTACACGGCGGACGGGGCAGGAAAGATTATAAAAAAAATATGCGAAACAAAACAAAAAGCCACATCAAACTGTTCGCACGAAGCCCTTC
>CAZJEU010000018.1:0-9295 GCA_964545115.1 uncultured Christensenella sp.
TTTCGTTTGAACACCATTTTTTAACGTCGAAATAATATTCTTTCTGTATGCAGAAAAATTGTCTTCTGCTACCATTTCAAAAAGTTTTTCGAAAAGAGTTTGATTGTAGGAAACAGAAGTTTTTTCCTTAGACAACTTGTCAAAAACAGTTGTCGTCGTTAAGTTGTTTAGGTCTGCATCAGAGGCAAACAAATTGTCTAACGTGCCAGTATAAAGCACAATATGAAAGCCTGAATAATTGTCATTCTCTTCATAAATGGGCTGTGAGATACTGCCCACTTTGCCTGCACCATCGTTGTAAAGTTCTCTGACCGCATCGGTAAAACTCTCTACCATTGCGCTTTTTGTTGAGCCTACAACATAGTCATATTTAGCATTGATAATGCCACCATCTTCGTTATATCTGTAAAGATAATTATTAAAGGTCTCTACAATATCGCTCAACTTATTTTTGTTTCGCAAATCATTTGCCAGACTGTCATAAAGGTCCTGAACACTGATTTTTACCTGCTCGCCATTGACAATAATTTCCTCCCCTGTTTCCAAATCTCGTTCTTTGGCAAAAGTATTTTCTGCCGAACGATAATGTTCAAGTAGTGTCTGGGTCGCTTCTGTCGAAATTCCGCTGCCACTTTTAAGTGCGTTTATTTCTGAAATTTGCTCACTGCTCAACTTAATTAAAATATGGACACAAGTGATAAGAGTCTCTTCGCTTTTTGAGCCATAAAAAACATAGTTTTCCCTGCTCGTCGTTCCCGTTAAATCGCCATAAAATTTAGATTGTGAATTATAATATGTCGCCAAATTCCTGATGTATAATTCCTTATATTTTTCCACAACTTTGTCCAGCCGAGCCTCGCTTACTATATACGCCCCTCTCGTGCCATCTTCGTTCAGATAAGTGGCATCGAAATCATAGCCATTTCCACTTTCATAGATATTTTGAAACTTAGAGAGTTTTCGGCTCTTTAAATTTGCTTCAAACAAACGCGTCACTTCTCTTTCAAAAACTGCCCCATCGCTCATATCCGAATAATTGTAGTATTTTTGCGAAGATTTTAGCGCTGTGATGTATCTTTTCCACACTAAATTTTTATAATCACTGCTACTACCGCGAATATATTTTTTAAAATTGAACTCATTCACAGCATAATCCAGCGCTTGCTCCTCAGTTGTCAAAACTACGGACGCATTGACCTTCAAATCATCTTCTTCACCTTTATAAATAAGCACCGCTCTGCCGAAATCGTCAAAAAACTTTGTTTGATATCTTTCTTGGGGAGCAAATTCGGGTTTCTCACTCTCTTCTGCCGCTTCCACTTCGCTTGCCGAAAGTTTGAAATCCCTTCTCACCGCGTCAACATATACGCTTAAAGCACTGCTAACATAATCCCAGCAGCCCGACACCACAAAACGATAATCATCACTGCTAAGAATATATCTTTCATCGGTAAGGCTGTCGATATATGCAAACAAATATTCTTGGTCCACCAGCTCGTCAATGGTTCTTTTGAAAGAGTCTTCCAGCGAATATCCGTAATATTGATTATATTGATATCCCCCATTATTATAACCGTCAATCAAACTCTTTCTGGCGATAGAAATGTCTCCGCTGGTTGCCACGATGGAAGAAAGCGCCGCATTGGTACTGGTGTCGAATAAATTACAGCCAGTTAAAACGGAAATAAAAGAAAATAAAAAAGTCAATAAAATAGCAATTTTTTTCTTCACAATAAACTCCAAGTTACATAATTTTCATTGTCTTGCACAGCAAAATATTTGCCTGCGCCAGATAATCTAAATTATACAGTACTATCGTCACAAAATCAAATAATTATTCAGCTTTTTGACAATTTATTAAAAAGGTTAAAAGTGATTGTTGTTGTTTTTCGATATCGCTTTCCTTTTTCAAAGTAATTATGGGCATTTTGCTATCATTTAATACGAAGTCCACCGACAAAGAGGACAAGAATTTAAACAATTTTTCTTTTCTAACATCTTCATAAAAAGTGACTGTCGCACCAAAATGACTCAGTTCAATCTGTTTAATAAAACTCTCCTGCCCCAGGTTTTTTATCAACCCAACCATCATCAGCTGCTCCACCACTTTTGGCAACAAACCAAACTTGCTTTCTGTTTCTTTTTTAAGGTTTTCAAGTTCGGCCAACGAAGAAATCTTGCTCACTTTTGTATAAAACAAAATGCGGTTTTCACTTGTTTGAATATAATCTTCCGGCACATAAGCAGAGAGCGAAATATTCAATTTAATATCCTTTTTCACTTGCACCTTCTCGCCCCTAAGTTCACTCATCGCTTCATTCAAAAGTTTGATGTATAAATCCAACCCCACCTGTTGCAAATGACCATGTTGACTGCGTCCCAAAACATCGCCCGCCCCTCTAATTTCAAGGTCGCGAAGTGCCAATTTGTAACCACTGCCAAGGTCGGAAAACTCCATAATCGCATCCAGTCTTTTATAGGCGTCAACCGTCAAAATCTTGTTTTTGGAAAAACTGAAATAAGCGAACGCTTCCACATCGCTGCGACCAATCCTACCCCTAAGTTGATAGAGTTGACTGAGCCCCAATTTGTCTGCATCCATCACAAAAAGAGTGTTTGCATAAGGCAAATCTATGCCATTTTCAATCAAAACAGTGCTGATAAGAATGTGCGTTTTTCGGCTGTAAAGGTCGTGAATGGCACTTTCCAGCATTTTAGAATTCATCCTTCCATGAGCCAAACCAATGTTCACTTCGGGCAACAAAGCCTTCACTCGTGCATAAAAATTTCCAATCGAATCTACTCGGTTGTATACAATCAAAACCTGTCCGCCACGTGACAATTCCCGTTTGCAAGCCTCTTTTAAAAGACTATCTGAATAATCCACCACCGCCGTCGAAATTCTCTTCCTAGAAAGAGGCGCCGAAGTGAGAAAACTTATATCTCTAATTCCCGAAAGTGACATATAGAGAGTGCGCGGAATGGGTGTTGCTGACAAGGAAAGCACGTCCACTGCCCGTTTGACATTTTTCAATTTCTCTTTGTCTTCCACACCGAAACGCTGCTCTTCATCCACAATGACCAACCCTAAATCTTTGAAAACCACATCGTCACTGAGCAGTCTGTGCGTGCCACAAATAAGGTCAATCTTCCCTTCTTTAAGTTCGGCTAAAATACCTTCTTGCTCTTTTTTTGTTTTAAACCGATTTATAACTCCCACTCGCACAAAAAAGTTTTTCATTCGTTCCACACTGGTGGCATAGTGTTGCTCGCAAAGAATGGTCGTTGGACAGATAAGCGCCACTTGTTTGCCATCTTGTATTGCCTTAAACGCCGCCGCCAACGCCACTTCTGTTTTGCCAAACCCAACATCGCCACACAGCAATCTATCCATCACGAACTTGCTTTCCATATCTTTTTTAATCTCTGCCAATGCACGACTTTGGTCAGTGGTATAGTCAAAGACAAAAGCTTCTTCAAAGGCTTGTTGAAGATAACTGTCTTTGGAAAAAGCAAACCCTTTAATGTTAAGCCTGTCGCCGTAGACTTTTATCAAATCAAACGCCATTTCTTTGAGTGACGACTTCACTTTTTGCTTAATCTTATAAAATTCTGCCCCACCTATTTTGTTCAAGCGCGGGCTTTCTTCTCCTGAATAGGCAAACAACAAATCGGTGTTTTCACTCGGCACATAAAGTTTGTCGCCACCTGAATATTCCAACACCACATAGTCTCTGAAAACGTCAGTGATTTTTAAGTTTTCAATTGCAAGGCATCTGCCCACCCCATGCACTTCATGCACGACATATTGTCCCACTTGCGGTAAAAACTTTTTAGCAACTTCCACTTTCTCGCTCTTTAAAGTATGGTGGGAAACAAGGTCAGAAAGACCTATTACGACCAAGTCCTCTCTTTCAAAATTCGCTGAATATAAAAGGTCGTATAAAAGCAAGTTCACTTGCTCTTTTTTCACCAAAGAAAAGTTTTTAATCTCTTCAAAAGGCAGCTCTTTTTCTTTGAACAACGTTTTAAGTTTAGTTCTAAACGAAGCATTTTTTGCGCATATGACTATCGTCCTTTTTTGTTCTAAAAGATTTTTAATATCAGTCACTAAATCTAAAAATTTTCCTACATATCTCGGTGTATGACGACACGTAAAACTCACGAGATTTTCACTTTCGAAAAGTTTGTTTTGCGACAACATTCTTGAAAAAGCTATCAAAGAAGATTGATTTTTAAGTTTTTTCAAAATGCTTTTTTCACTTTCATAAAACTCTTGTTGCTTGGGCAAAAACTCTCCCTTTAAGGAAAGTTCCAAAAATTGCGAAATATTTTCAGTTTCTGTCTTTTTAATATCATCCAAAATCAATTTTGGTTCATCCAAAATTATAGTGCCGTCTTTGAAATAATCAAAAAATGTTTCTTTAAAATTATTAGAAAAAGGTAGAAAAAAGGCATTTGACACAAGCGAAAGATTGTTAAAGAGAAACTCTAATTGAGTGTTCGCAACACTTGTAAGACGCAACATTTTTTCGGCAGATAAATTAACTTTTGCAAGGTCGCTAAGCACATCTCTGGATAGATTTTCCTTTTCTTCTTCTGTAAAGTTTAAAAAAGAAAAGGGAAAGATTTCCACTTTATCTTCTCTTTTAATCACTCGGAAAGTCGTTGGGTCAAAAGTGTTTATACTCTCGATTTCATCATCAAAAAAACTTATTCTAACAGGCATCTTTTCATCAGCCACAAAGACGTCCAAAATGTCTGCACGCTGTGCAAATTCACCACTCTCGGCAATAATATCGCGACGTACATACCCCATTTCCAGCAGTTTTTTCACCAAATCTCCCAGCTTGTGCACCTGATTCTTTTTGAGTAAAAGTCTTTTTTCAATTAGACTTTCTCTTTTGGGCAGACGTTGAAAAAGCGAATCGCTCGTCACCACCAACGCATCGAAATCTCCTTTTGTCAAAAGAGTGAGTGCGCTTAGATATCTTTTAAAATCATCGTTGGTTCTGTCATTATAAGTCACCAAAAGAGGCAACTTTTTCGGTAAAAAAATTACTCTTTTGCCAAAAGCTCTAAGAGCGTTTTCGTATCGTTCTCCCATTTGGAGGCTCTGCGTCACAATCATAATTTTCCCGTGCAAAAAACAGGGCAAAAAAACTTTTTCCCCTTCATTAAGCCCACTCACCGTCGTCTTTTCTGCGCTTTCGAGTTCTTCAATTTTTGATAGAAATTTATCCATCAATCAATCCCACAATTTTCTCCACCGCACCGTCTAATGCAAGCGAAATGTCAGCCATACTTCTCTCATCAATTTTGCTCAAAACATAGTCTTTCAAATCAAAACTTTCTTCTTCACTCCCTTCTTGTTTTTCTTTTTGAGCGCCGATTCTCACCCTTTTAAAATCTTCTGTATCCAATTTAAAAACAATATTTTTCAGCCCATTGTGTGTGCCACCGCTCCCTTTTTCGCGGAACCGAAAAGTGCCTTTTGCTAAATCGACATCGTCACAAATAACAATCAAATCTTCGCTTTTTAAAGCATAATAATCTAAAAAACTCTTCACCGCATTCCCACTCAAATTCATATAAGTCAAAGGTTTAACCAAGAAAACAATCTCCCTTCCAAAAGAAATCTTTGCAAAAAGCGAGTTGAATTTTCCTTTGTTTATGCTTACTCCCAGCTTTTTTGCCAAACGGTCAATGCACATAAATCCAAGGTTATGATAGGTTTTTTCAAACTCTTTTCCGGGGTTTCCTAACCCCACAATCACCTTCATTTTCTCTCCTTTCTCTATCTTTAAACTCAACCTAATTTACTTTATTTTTACCTGTTAAAAAAGTGAAAGGCTCCACCTTACTGCCTTTTTTAAGCACGATAGATGATAAAAAAGAGTAAGAAACTTCGCAGTTTTCGCCTAAAATACTATCTTTTATCATATTATTTTCGCGCAAAATACAGCCACTTTGCACCACAGTCTTTCCGCATAAAGTATTCCCACGAAAAATCTGCACTCCCTTTTCGATTTCCACATCACACTCCACACTGCAACTGTTCAAATCAAAAAATTCCACGCCCTTTTTAAGATGAGTTTCCAAAATTCTTTGTCGAATAATCTCTCTCGCATGGCAAAGCGAAGCCAAATCAAACACAGAAAAAAACTCGTCTTTTCCCAGAAAGTTTGCCTCTCCTGAAAGTTCAAACTGCCCTCTTTTCAGCGCACTTGTTTTAAAAACTGCTCCGCGTGGCAATTTGCAAAAATCTAAACTTTTTGTCAGAGCATAATCCAGCGCGTCTCTCACCGTTTCTTTTGAAAGAAGTGGAGTGTCGCCAAATACCACCAGCAAAAAGTCTTCGTCTTTGGAATATTTCATCGCCACTTCTGCTAATGGTTGTTTGGCATCAATCTGAACTTTTATCTGTTCAAATTCACTCACTGCATTTTCCACCCAGCCCACTACGCTCCTTCCCAAAACGTCTTTTTTCAACAAATTTTCACTGTTTTGTGGCAACAAAATCAAGACCCGAATTTTTCTTTCGTTCTTTTTTTCTAACTGAAACTCCATTAAAATTTCACTGTTTAAAACAAACTTTTCCATACAAAAATTGTAATCCTCTTCTCTTCTTTTGTCAATTAAACAACTTTTTTTCGCCCCACATCGTCATAACTTTTACCTTATCTTTCCACTCAAATTCTCTAAATTTTTCAAAAATCTCTTGTGCTTTAATCTCACTTTCCTTTTCGCTAACAACTAAAAATATTTTCATTTCTTTGATAATTTCCACCACCGCTACCACTTTTCCACTCGAAACATCTAAAAATTTTCCTTTATCAAAATTAAACGAAAATGTTTTGCCCGAAATTTTTTTGCCAAGTTGTTTTTTGACCTTATTTTTTTCTCTCACTTTCCCGAAAAAGTCTAATAAAAGTTCTCTGCATTCCTTTTCATTCACACCACCGATAACTTCCACTTTAAGCTCCCAACCATCATTTTCCAAAAGTCCTTTGCAGCCAACGGCAAGGTTTTTATCCTTTGCCCCAAACACCACTCTTTTCATCCAAGCAGCAGAAATGGCTCCACTGCACATTACGCATGGCTCCAAAGTCACGAACATTTCGCACCCTTCCAACCGAAAAGTTTTAAGTTTTTTGCATGCCTTATCAATGGCCAACACTTCGGCATGATGCAGAGCATTTTGCGAAAATTCGCGACGATTTCTTGCTCGTGAAATAATTTTTCCATCTAAAACTATCACCGCTCCCACAGGCACTTCTCCTTCCGAAAAAGCCTTTTTCGCTTGCCTAAGAGCTTCTTTCATAAAAACGTTCATTTCATCCTCTCTAAATCTTACAAAATCCCCCAGATGAAAGTGAAAACTGTGATGCTCACCCCCACCAAACCAGTCGCCACGAATAACACCTTCTCTCCCGCACTCAACTTTTGTTGACGAACTTCTAATTCAGTAAAAACCATGCTGTTCAAATTTTTAATATTATATTCTCCCATTAAAGCGTTCAAGTTTCTTATATTCAAAAAGTTCTCATCAAAATTAAAGCGTTCAGGCTCCGTTGCAAAGTTTTTGTTAATTTCAGCAATGTCACTAAGCATTTTTTGAACATTTCTTATTCGAGTTTCACGAAGCAGCCACACAAACAACAAAACAAGCCCCAGCACCAAAATTCCAATAGCGAAAACACTGGTTAAAAAGAAAGATAAAATATTGCCATTTCCAAATAGAAGCCGTTCAAAAAGAAAGGGAAAATTGCCACCAAACCAACCGTTTGCATAAGCGAAAGTAAAGTAAATGCTAAGAAAATTATTCACAAAATGCACAATGATTGCCGGAAAAATATTTTTGCTAATAACTGCTGCAAGACCAATCAAAAACCCTAGCACTGTGGCAAAGAAAAATTGGTTTATATTAAGATGCATCAACCCAAACAAAACAGATGATGCCACCAAAGCCCTCATCAATCCTAAACTTGAAAGACCTTTTAACAGCAGTCCTCTATGAGCCACCTCTTCACCAATTGCCGGCAGTAAAGCCACACTTAAAATTTGCAAGAAAAATGCCAAAATGGAATAATCTCCTCCTTGGAGAGGAGCCCCAAAAGAAGGCGATTTCTCATATCCTAAAAACGAAATAATATTGCTGAAAAAGGAAGCCACAAATGTGTTTAAAACATAGCATAAAACACCTATCAAAATTGAAATTACAATAGGTAAGAATTTAATTTTTCTTACACCGAAATCACTTAAAGTCGTTTTTATCTTTTGCTTTTTAAGAATGGAGAAAAGAAAAATGCTCACGAAAAGCATCAGTCCCACTTGCACAAAAACTGTGGAGATAAGGTCACTAACTTCTGTGGAAAGAGGCAACTTGACATTGACGAAAAAAATGCGCACCAGCACAAAACAAATCATCAAAATGAAATATGTCATCATCGAACTAAAAACCAGCGACTTGCCTTTCATCAAACCTCCGAACGTGTTAGACAATCACAAACACCCACATTAAGACCCCAAAAAGTAATGCCAAAACAAAATAAAGAGTTTCTTTTTTCTCCGTTTGGGCAACGAGAGCATTTTCCTTTTTGTCATCGCTGAGAATTCTTCTGGGACTTTTCTCCAAGTTAAAAAACTTTTTATGTCGGCTAGTATAATTGGACAAAAGCACGAAAAACAAAGTTATCAGTCCCACTCCCACCACAAAAATAGCAATGGATGCCAACACTTCCACCGTCCCAAACCCATCAAAAGTCAGTGCTTTCCCCACAGCAGAAAAGTAGGAAAACAACAAAACAATAAGGTTGTTGAAAAAGTGGAAAAACATAGCGTAAACAAGCGAGCCGGTGGTGTAGACAATCAATGCAAGCATCACGCCCAAAATAAATTGATGGACAATTTGATAAAGAGAAAAGTGAATGAGAGCAAACATCGCTGCTGATAAAATCACACTAAGAACAAGCCCAAATCTGCGCCGAAGAGCGTTATAAATCATTCCGCGAAAAATCAATTCTTCGCAGACTGCCGGCAAGAGAGCGACAAAAACAACGGAAAAAAGCAGTTGCCATACGTTACCGATAGGCACACTAGGTTCCAGTGGCACTCCACCTGCCAACATATAGTTGATCATTCCTGTAAAATTTACACTGGACAACACAAGGATAAATGCCAAAAAAATGAGCGGCCAAAATATTTTGTGTTCAAACTTAAATTTTAGTCTATTCGCAGAAAAATATTCAATATTTTTAGTCTTATTAAACACAAAAAATAGCGCCAAAAAACC
>CAZJEU010000019.1:0-9154 GCA_964545115.1 uncultured Christensenella sp.
TACTGCTTTGTTTTTTAAATCAATTTGCTTTTATTTTTTAAATTATTGTTTTTCCCAGAGCAAAATCGTTTTGCTTCAATTTTTTTATGAGTTCAAAAAATATGGTGTTAGTCGCCATAATAATTTTCTGTTTTTTGTTTCCACTCATCTTTTTGCTGAAAACGTGCAGCCCGTCACGGTTGCCGATGGCAAAAGTTAAAGCACCCGTTTTCACATCTCCGCAGTTTGCCACCACCACATCTGCCTGCGAATTTTCCAGCACCCCCATCGCCATCTGATAAGCAATCTCGGCGAAATCCACCGTCTGTTTGTTCAAAATCTTCTTTTCCACCCCAAGGATTTTTTCCTTCGCTTCATCTGACACCGTCACATAACTCTCGCCCAAGATATCTTTTGCATCAAGCAGATTTTCAAACAGAGTCGCGCACATATTCCCCGCCGTAAAATCTTCCGCAAAGGCGACCTTTTCCTTACGCATAGAGAGATAAGAAAAAATATATTCGGCAAGGCTCTCATCTTTGTCGGCATAAATATAGGGCAAAAATTTCTCATACACATTCTTCACAAAATTTTCCGCATAGTCCTTTCTCGTCGAACTGGGCACGCTGATAATCACTTCGCCCAAAAGCAAATATTCCCCAAACACCACTTCGATGTTTAATTTGTTAGCGATAAAATCTTTTAAGAGCAACAACATCTGTGAATGAGGCAAGCCGAAAGTCTTTAAAACAAAAGTGGAAGAATTGCCCCCCACCGTCTTTAAAATAAAGGGTAAAACAGAAGAGAAAAACATATGATGCAATTCATCGTGCTGAATGGGCAACAAAAACACCATCTTTCCGCCACCTTCACACAAACACCCTTGGAAAGCACTCGACGGATTTTTGATGGTACGCGCGATTTCTGGCATCTGTGCAAATGCCCCGTCTTCCTTTTTAAGAGGCACGTTCTGCAACTTGGAATATTCTTCAATGTTAAATTTGGCAAACGAACTCTGAATCATCTTACAGTTAAACAAGTCGCAAAGCAGCCTTTTGCACATATAGATTTTTTCCAATTCGTGCACACACAAAACCAAAACACAGTCGCTTTTTTCCAAAGAAAAAGACAGTGCATCTCGCGCAACATCCGCCTTTGCCCGCACCATCTGCACCGAAACAACCTCTTGTCCGTTTTTGTGCAAAGTGGAAGAAAGCAAACTTATCACGTCGTTTCTTTCTCCCGAAACAATCTCGCCATTAGACACCGCAACAATGGAAATCTTCATTCTTTTTCCCTAAAAACATTTTTATATTTAACCAAATAATGCACGCCCGACAATATGGTAGAAAGCACAGTAACAAAAAGCGAAGCATAGCAAACAATGCTAAAAACAGTGTTTCCAACGCCTCCAAGAAAGGAAGGATTGTCTTTGAAAAAGCTAAAAACCATAAAGAGAGTAAGCGCCACGAACTGCACCGTCGCTTTAACTTTGCCCCACATATCCGCCGAGATTATCACATTTTTCCCTGCCCCAAGTTGCCTGAGAGCACTCACCAACAACTCCCTTGACACGACGATAATCAGCGAAATAACTCCCCACGGACTGCCAATCGTGCCGTCCACCACCACCAAGGCAAACGCCGCCACCACCAGCATTTTGTCGGCGATAGAATCTAAAAAAGTGCCTAGCAATGTAATTTGATTGTTTTTTCTGGCGAGTTTCCCGTCCACATAATCGCTCAAAACGCCCAGCAAAAAAAGTCCCGCCGCAATCAACTTCCCCCACGGAACAAATGTCGCAAGATAGAAAAACACGATAAACGGAATGACAATAATCCTAAAAAGTGTAATTTTGTTTGGCAAATTCATAATTTCTTCTCCTTAATATGTATCAAATTTTTCCGCTTTTGCGATGAAATAGCCCTTGTCATAATCGACAATTTCCACGTCCACGAAGGAGCCCACTCGCACTTCACGCTTGGAAGTGAACAGAATTTCGAAATCAATCTCCGGTGCGTGCGCATAACTTCTGCCCACATAAAAGCCGTGCTTTCTGTCTATGCTGTCACATAAGACTTTGAAAGTCTTGCCGATATACGAACGATTTTTTTCCTCAGAGATTTTTTCCTGCACCTTTTGAACAATGCTCAGCCGCCTGTCTTTTTCTTTTTCAGAAAGTTGGCCTTTCATATCAAAAGACGGAGTGCCTTCTTCCCTTGAATATTTGAAAAACCCAACATTGTCCAGTTTATATTGCTTCAAAAATTGACACAACTCTTTAAAATCTTTTGCCGTCTCACCGGGGAACCCTACAATGAAAGTGGAGCGAATAATAATGTCGTCCATCTCACTGCGCAGTTTTTCAAGGAGCGAAACTATCTGTTGTTTTCTGATGCTCCTGTTCATATTTTTCAGCACATTATCGCTGACGTGTTGCAGTGGAATGTCGATGTAGTTAATGACTTTGGCACTGTCTTTAATAATTTTTATCAACGCATCATCCACCTTGTCAGGATAGCAATATAGCAACCTAATCCAACTGATTTTCTTAATTTTATCCAGTTCGTTCAGCAGTTTCACCAAGGTTTCCCGCCCTTTTGTTTCAGCGCCATATCTCGTCACATCTTGCGCCACCAAAATAATTTCTTTCACGCCTTTGGCTGCCAAAAGTTTTGCCTCAGCGACGATTTCTCCCATCGGCACCGATTGATAGTTGCCACGAATAGCAGGAATTTTGCAATAAGAACATCTATTGTTGCAGCCGTCTGCAATCTTAACATAGGCAAAATGCGGCGGTGTGGTCAACTTACGCGCGCCTTCATAGTAAGTTTTAAAAAACTTTTCTTCAAAAAGATTGAATACTATGTCGTCAATTTTGTTATAATCCTTGGGCAAAACAATGGCGTCAATCTTGGGAAATCTATCTTTGAGTTTTTCGCCTTCCAGCGCCCCCGAGCAACCACACACAATCAATTTTTGCAATTTTCCTGTTTCTTTAAGTGCCAACATTTCTTCAAGCACTTTTTCCACTTCTTCCCTTGCCACTTTCAAAAAAGCGCACGTGTTCACCAAAATTAACTCTGCCTCAAACTTATCACTCACAAATTCGAACTGGTCGTAAGAGGACAAAATTGTAATCATCTTTTCCAAATCCACCCGATTTTTGTCACACCCAAGAGAGATGAAGCCAATCTTTTTATGAAATTTTTCCTTTGTCATTTTTCACCTATTTTAAGCCATAATATTTGTTATAATCATCCATTGTCATATACACCGCCCGCGGTTTGCTGCCATCCGAAGCAGAAATGAACCCCGCTTGTTCCATTTGGTCGACAATCCTTGCCGCTCGTTGAAACCCCAAACTAAACCGTCGTTGCAACATTGACGTAGACGCCTGTCCCAGTTCGATAACGTGTTTTAGGGCATCGGGCATAATGGGGTCGACTTCCTTGTTCGCTCCGCCATACATTCCTTCTAATCCACCCTGAGCCGCGCCTTCGGCATTGATATTTTTGTTCACATTGTCGTCATAAAACGAGGGGTTGTTTTGCTTGACAAAATCCACCACCACCTTCACCTCCGGAGTGTCCACAAACGCTCCCTGAACACGCACAGGCTCACCATCGTTGGGAGCATAGAGCATATCTCCACGACCCAGCAATTTCTCTGCGCCACCTTGGTCAAGGATGGTTCGAGAGTCCACATAGTTGGTGACTGCAAAAGCAATTCGCGTGGGTAGATTGATTTTTATGCTGCCTGTGATAATGTCCACCGACGGCCGTTGAGTGGCAAGAATAAGATGAATGCCCGCCGCCCTTGCTTTTTGTGTAAGACGAATAATTTTCTCTTCCAACTCTCTTTTGTTTGTCGTCACCACCAAGTCCGCCAACTCGTCCACAATCAGCACAATGTAAGGAATTTTAGGTTTACGCTTGTTTGTCACGTCACTTTGCGAATTATATTCAATAATATTTCTCACCGAACAAGACTGAAACACCATAAAGCGTCGCTCCATTTCATCTATCAGCCAATCGAAAGCATTAAGCGCTTTTTTGGGTTCAGTGATGACCTTGGGCATCAAAAGGTGGGGCAATTTATTATAATGAGCAAACTCCACACGCTTAGGGTCGATGAGAATAAGCCGCAAATCTTCGGGACTGGTGCGATAAATCAAACTTAAAATAAGTGCATTTAAACACACACTTTTGCCACTGCCTGTGGAGCCAGCAACAAGCAGATGGGGCATTTTTGCAAGATTGCCCACATAAACATTGCCGTCCACGTCCTTGCCTAGCGCCACCACCAATGGCGCTTTTGCATCGGCGAACTTCTCGCTTTGAATAATGTCTTTGAGGCCGATAGTGTCCACTTTGCTGTTTGGCACTTCAATGCCCACGGCGCTTTTGCCCTTTATGGGGGCTTCGATTCGAATGTCGCTTTTGGCGGCAAGTGCCAGCGCAATATCGCTGGAATGCGCCTGAATTTTCCTTACAGGAATGCCCACCGGCATATGCAACTCATATCGTGTCACGGCAGCGCCACGACGAACGTTCATCACCTTTGCCGGAATGCGAAACTCTTCCAACACTCGTTCCAACGCTTCAATGTTTTCTTCAAAGTTTTCTTCATAATCTTGGTCGTTGCGATAAGTTTTTAACAACTCCACCGAAGGCGCAACATAGCGCGAATCATATTTAAAATTCGGTTCCACCACTTTTTGTGCACCACCAAGGACGTTGAAGTTAAATTTTCTCTGAGGGGCATCGTCGTTAAAAACTTGTTCAGCATCTTCTTCGCCGTCTTCCCTTTTCTCTTCCAAAAATCTCTCGCTGGCATTTCTTTTAGGTTCTTCACCGCTCGCATCTCCTCCAAAATTTAAGGGATTGAGTGGACTTATTTTAGGGGCTTTCCCATCGGGTTTTATAAAATCTATGTCAAGGTCAAATTCTTCGCTAATTTCTCTTTCAGGTTCAATTCCAAAAAAGTCTGCTTCCAAAACGTCTTCATCTGGTTCGCTGATTGTCTTTCTTTCAGCATCATCCTGACGGCTGAGTTCACGCGTGTTTCTCAGCTGAAACTGCCGCATTTTCTCTTTATAATCTTCATAATTTTCTGCATTGATAATGGGATTTTCATTGATGTTGTTTCGGTCTTGAATGGTCTTTAAATATTTTCTGTTTTCTTCCACCACAGGGTTGGGCTTAGGTTCAGTCTTTTCCCCTTCATACACAAATTTCTGCGGTTTTGAAAAAGCTCTGTTGCTCCAAGCATCTCGCTGCGCATCTGGTGACGACTTGCCGAACAGACGGCTTTTGGGCGATTCTTCTTGCTGCTCTATCTCTTCTTCCGCCTCTTCTTTTTTCAGTCCCAACTTCCGTTTAGCTTGTTCCACTTCGGGGCTTTCTTCCTTTTCCTCTTTCACAAAAATATCGTCGTCAACAGAAGCAATGGTAGGAATGTTTTCCGACGCGCTAGCAAAACTGGGAGCTGATTTGGGAAAGAAAATCTCTTCTTCTTTTTCAAAATTTTCATACTTTGAATTGTTTTTAGTCTTCAATTTCATTTGTTTCAACGAGCCCAGATAAGAGAAGACGAAATAGAGCGAAATCACCAAAGCGATGCCATAAGTCACCACGGCAGCCACATCGTGCAGCAGGCTCATAAGTGGAAAAGTGAACAACCCCACAAACAACCCACCGGGAGTGAAACGAGAGTGATAGGTTGACAAAAGATAGTCACCATAAGAGAGATTTTTGCCACTAAACCCCGTGAAGAAAATGTGCAAAACACAAACAAAAAAGAAAAATACGAGCATAAGATACAGCACGTATTTAACAGAATAAACAAATCTTTTTTCCAACGTAAATGCCACCCCGAAAAGCAGCATAAAAAGAAGCAGTGGATAAATCATCAGCCCAAAAACACCCAGAAAAAAATCTCTAACGTCACCCGGCAGTCCAAAAATGCAAAAGAAAAGCAACACACTGGAAATTATGATGAGAGAAATTCCCACTTGGCGTTTGGCGCTGGCTGAAAATTTTGGTTGTTTTTCCTCTTTCATTCTCAAAGATTTTCCCCCAAAAACTTTTATTTCTTCGTCTTTTTTTACACAAAAATTATAGCATAATTTTAAAATTATGCAAAGTTAATTAAACACTTCAAACAAAGAACTATCAATGTTTTTGCCCACCACACACGCCACCATATGCGAAAAATCAAAAGTTTTTCTCATCACTTCATTCACTTTTTCCAGTTTAAGGTTTTCTATTTTTTTCAGTCGATGCTCCGCTGTGATTATCTTGCCAAAAGTAAGCAAACTGGTGGCATTTCGATGCACGAAATTAAACGCTTTTTCATTTGAAGACAAAATTAAACTTTTAAGCAAAGTTTTAGTGCGCACAAACTCTTCTTCACTCACACCCGTTTTCAAAAAGTTTTCTATCTCTTTTTTCACCGTTTTCACTGCCAACTTCACGTTTTTTTCGTTGGTGGCAAAAGCAATATGATTCTCTCCCCCAAATTCGTGCCTTTCATTGTGGCAAGAAATGGAATAAACCAGCCCCTTGTCTTCACGAATTTTTTGGAACAAGCGTGAACTGCTGCCACCGCCAAAAACAAAACTACTCACAAGGTTTGCATAGTGGTCTTTTGCGTAAATATTTCCCGTCGGGAACCCTAAAATAACGTGTGTTTGCGCGCCTTCTCTTTCCATAAAACTAAAAGTCTTCTTGGGCAGAATAACTGTCTCTTCATCTTTTTCAACCACTTCTGCGGCGTCTTCAAAATAAACATTGACGTATTTTTGAGTCAGGTCGTCCACCATTTTTTCAGACAAATCGCCACACACCGACACCACGATTTTAGGCGCAATGTAATGCTTTTTCACAAACTTTTCTATGTCTTCACAAGTAATTCTTTTAAGAGTGTTTTTATTTCCCAGCACCGTTCTTTCAATGGGTGTGCCCGCATAAAAATGACGATTGAAACAATTTTGCGCCACTCTGTCGGGCAAATCTTCGTTCATTCCAATCTCTTCAAAAATCACCTTTCTTTCTTTGTCCAACTCCGCCTGCTCATAAGTGGACTCAAACACAATCTCCGAAAATATCTTAAACATTTCTTCAATTTTTTCCGTCAAAGTCGTGCCATAATAACAGGTGTGAAACTGATTGGTGAACGCATTGGCATTGATGCCAGCATTCTCGAAAGCGACAGTAATGTCCTTTGCCGAAAGATTTTTTGTGCCCTTAAAAGCCATATGCTCCACAAAATGAGCGATGCCGCTGATGTCAGGCGTTTCGTCTTTGGAGCCAGCATCCACAGCAATCATAAGACTGGCAGGGCGATTTTTGGACACTTTTTGAAACACCAAGCGCAGCCCACTTTCATAAGTTTTTTGAAAAATTTTCACAATAATACCTCTTGACTACAATTATACCAAAAATTCTGCTTTTCAAAAATCGATTTTGGCAGTTTTCCCTTTATATCTGCAAAACTTGGCTAACTGTCGCCATTTCTAACCCCTTTTCTTTCAAAGTTGCGATGATTTCTCCCAAAACTTCGGCTGTCTTTTCAGTCGGATGCATCAAAATCAAATCTCCTCCTATCGTTTTTTGAGTGGCACGTGTTTTGATGAGTCCGACATTTTGGTCACGCCAATCAATTGTGTCGTGAGTCCACATAATCGTCCGATAGCCCAATTTTTCGGCGACAGATAAAACTTTTTCGTTAAAACTGCCCGATGGAGGCGCAAAAAGATTCATCTCCACACCCGCCACGCTTTTCACCAACTCTTCCGTCACACTAATTTCGTCCTTATTTTGTTGGCTAGAAATGATGCTGTGGTCTTTGTGATGATAACCGTGATTGCCGATTTCGTGCCCTTCGTCCACCATTTTTCTTAGAAGTTCATTATTTTTTGCCACCCAATATCCCCCCACAAAAAAAGTGGTTTTAATATCGTTTTGCCTGAAAACTTCCAGCATCTCTTCCAGATACTCACTGCCCCAATAAACATTTATCATCAAACAAACTTTGTTTGACGAGCGATTTCCAAAGTAAATGGGGGCCCCCACCGTAGAAAAAGCTTCGATAACAACAGGAGCAAAAAAAGACAGTGACATCACCACGAAAAGAGTGGCAATCAAAATTATATTGCAGGTTTGATGAACAAACTTTCTTTCGTTCATCACCGAAAACCCAAATGCTTTCATATCAAATAATATGCAAAAAGCAGTGGGAATATGAAAAAGCACCTGCTCTTTGCCGTTCAATTCTACTGCAAAAAAGATGCTTAAATAAAAGGTTAAAAAACAACTAAGTTATTGGTCTTTATCAAACGGGTGGGTAGCGTGCTGTTTGACCAAACAAACAGCACTGCACTCAGCCCAAAGCAAACCTTTGGGCTGAGTGCTTGCCGACTTCGTCGGCAAGCCACCCACCCGCTTCGCAGCAACTCTATTAAAAAACAGCAACTCAACTAAAAGGTGATAACTCTAATAAAAAGCGACAACACTATAAAAAAAATGTCCTAAGACATTTTTTTCTCAATCAATTTAAGGTCCACCCTACCCTTATCGTCCACCTTGATAACTTCGGCAGAGACAGTGTCTCCAATGTTCACAACGTCAGTCACTTTTTCCACTCTTGTTTTGGCAAGTTTGGAAATGTGAATCATTCCGTCTTTGCCAGGAGCAAATTCCACAAATGCCCCAAATTGCATTATGCGAACAACCTTTCCCTCATAAATTTTGCCCACTTGCACGTCTTCTGCAATGCTTAAAATAATCTCTTTGGCACGTTGAGCTTGCTCGGCATCGGGCGTGGCAATAAACACTCTGCCATTGTCATCGATGTCAATTTTGACACCTGTATCTTCAATAATTTTGTTGATAACTTTGCCCCCCGAACCGATAACATCTCTAATTTTATCAGGGTCGATATCAAAAGAAATAATCTTCGGAGCATATTTGGAAAGTTCAGCACGAGGCTCTTTAATCGCCTTCAACATCTGTTTCAAAATGTGCAAACGTCCTTCTTTCGCCTGACTTAAAGCAGTGCTTAAAATGTTTTTATCAATGCCTTTGATTTTGATATCCATCTGAATGGCAGTAATTCCTTTTTCAGTGCCCGCCACCTTAAAGTCCATATCTCCAAGGAAATCTTCCATTCC
>CAZJEU010000020.1:0-8689 GCA_964545115.1 uncultured Christensenella sp.
TTCACCCCATAGCTTTGTAAAAATGTATTTAACTTATTTTTATTAAGCGAAGTTTTGTTGCAAAAAGAGTTTTTGACAGCAAAAATAAAAAACTTTTTGTTTGATATAAGCCTACGTCTAGTGTATAATCAAAGATAAAAAGGTGAAGAGATGAGGGCAATTTTACAAAGAGTATGTTCGGCAGAAGTTGTTATAAACAAAACTAAAAAACGAAAAATTGGCAAGGGCTTTGTGGTTTTTTTGGGAATTGGGAAAAACGATACAACCAGCGACTTAAATTATTTGGTTAAAAAGATTTGTGGTCTTCGAATTTTTAAAGATGAAAATGAGAAAATGAACCTTAACTCTGCATCTGTTGGGGCAGAAATGCTGGTTATTAGCAATTTTACTTTGTATGCAAACACTTTGGGCGGTTTTCGTCCTGATTTTTTGGAAAGCATGCCACCAACAGAAGCTGATGAATTTGTAAAAGAGTTTATAGCGAAGTGTCAAAAAGAAAACGTTTTTAAAAAAATTGAGAGTGGGGAGTTTGGCGCAGATATGCAAGTCACCTGCGTGAACGACGGCCCTGTAAACATAATTTTTGACACGGAGGATAGAAAGAGATGAAAGAAAAAAGATTGATAACGGCGGCACTTGGATATGTGAACAATATTCCTCACGTGGGACACATTGTGGGCTGTCATTTGCCGGCAGATATTTTCGCCAGATATTGCAGGAGTTTTGGCTATGACACCACTTTTGTCGGGGGCTCTGACATGCACGGAACGCCTAGTTTGCTGACAGCACAAGAAGTTGGACTGAATGTGGAAGAGCTTACTGAAAAGCTGCATCAAGTTCACAAAAGAATTTATGAAAAGTTAAATATTAGTTATGATATATATTCTCACACTCACACGCAGACTCACGAGAAAGTTACAAAAGAGTTTTTCCTTGAACTTTTGAAAAACGGTTTTATTGGTGAAGACGAGATTGAAATGTATTACTGCGAAAAAGACAAAATGTTTTTGCCTGATAGGTTTGTGGTGGGCAGTTGTCCCAAGTGTGGCTATCCTGAGGCAAACGGCGACCAATGCGAAAAATGCGACAGTCTTTTTTCGCTTAATGAACTGGTTGATGCTCGTTGCAAAATTTGCGGAGAAAAAGCTGTCTTGAAAAAGTCACGCCATATTTTTTTGGAACTATCTAAAAGCACAAATGATTTGGAAAAATGGATTGAAACAAAAAAAGATATTTGGCGCTCTCATGTTTATAGCGAAGCAAAGAAATGGGTGAGAGAAGGACTGAAAGATAGATGCATTTCGCGCGACATTAAATGGGGCTTTACTGTTCCTATGAAAGGATTTGAAGACAAAGTTTTTTATGTGTGGTTTGATGCTCCTATCGGCTATATTTCAATCACCAAAGAACTGGACGAACAAAAGTATGAAGATTTATGGTTGAAAGAGGGGGCGAAAATATATAATTTCGTGGGTAAAGACAACATTCAATTTCACACTGTGTTTTTTCCTACTATGCTTCTTCAACACAAAAAGTATAATCTTGCATATAACGTTGTCGGGTTAAATTTTTTGAATTTTGAAGGAAAAAAGTTTAGCAAAAGTAAAAAGATTGGGGTGTTTTGCAATGCTCTTTTGCAGGAGAATGAACAGTTCGATATCGATACCTTGCGTGCTTATCTCACTACAATTATTCCTGAGAATAAGGACACCGATTTCAAGTGGGAGGACTATAAAAACAACTGTAACAGTGAATTGGTGGGGAAATTTGGTAATCTGTTTAACCGCACATTAAATATGTTGAAAAACTATTTTGGTGGTGTGAATGACTTTGAATTAAAAGAAGACACAATATTAAACTCGGCAGATAAAGACATTCTTTCAAAAATTAAATCTATGCCAGAAAAGATTGCCGAAGCGTATGAGCGTGCGGAACTTAGGGAAGCATATCGTTTGATTATGACTTATGCGACATATGCAAATGCTTATGTGGAACAATCGGCTCCGTGGGCACTTGTTAAACAAGAAAAATTTGAAGAGGCGAAAAAAGTTTTGTTTTTTGCGCTCAATGTTTGTAGTAGTTTATGCGTAGTTGCCAACCCTATTATTCCAGAGAAGACAAAAACTCTTTGGCAAGAACAATTAGGACTTGAAGGCGACCCCAGTGCTAATGGCTTTTGGGAAAATGCTGCCAAGTTAAATATTAAAAAGGGGCATAAAATAAAAGAAATTCGCCCGATTTTCGAGCGAATTGATGAAGAAAAATTGGAAAATTTTAAAAAATTTATGTCTTTGCCTTTTGACATTAAAGAATATGCAGACAGTCAAAAATAAAAATATCTTTATCTCTTTTCTTTGGAACGGTCAACATAATGGGTGTGTAGATATTTAATTGCCTTTTCACTGCCCGGAGTGCCAAAATAATTTTTATAGACAAATTTAATCGCAGGGTTTTCGTGAGCTTTGCGGACATTATTCTTCACGTCGCTTTCATAAAGATTGTCTGCTCTCTCCTTGGCGATTTGACGCGTGTTCATAATGTGGGCAGGATGAATGGGCATTCCGCCACCATTTGCACAGCCACCCGGGCAGGCCATCACTTCCACAAAATCATATTCTTTTTCGCCTGATTTAATTTTTTCAAGAAGGTTTCTTGCATTATCGAGTCCGCTTACCACGGCAACCTTGATTTCTTTGCCATCTACATTTACTTTGGCTTCTTTGGTGCCACTGAGTCCTCTAACAAGCAGATATTCCACCTTCTCCAAAGGTTTTTGACTCAGTTTGTCGCTAAGCGTTCTAAGAGCGGCTTCAATCACACCACCAGTAGCACCGAAGATAATACCTGCTCCTGAAGAAAGCCCTAGGACTTCGTCAAATTTCCCTTCTTCAATATTCATAAAATCAATCCCGCACACTTTTATCATTTCTGTAAGTTCGCGCACAGTTAGCACGGCATCGGTATCGAAATGAATGCCATCGGCAGACTGTCCGGGACGCGTTCTTTCAAACTTTTTAGCGATGCAAGGCATTAAAGAGACGAAATAGATATCAGTTGGTTTTACTCCTAGTCGCTCGGCATAAAACGTTTTCACTGTCGCTGCCGTCATTTGTTGGGGCGACTTGCAGGTGGAGACATTGGGGATGAATTCGGGATAAAACTTTTCTACAAATTTAATCCATGCGGGACAACAGGAAGTAAAAAGCGGTTTCTTTTTGCCAGATTTTATGCTTTGTGCCAACTCTTGCGCTTCTTCCACGACAGTCAAATCGGCGCCAAAAACAACATCAAAGACGTCGTCAAAACCTAGTCGTCTTAGTGCAGAAATCATTTTGCCTT
This sequence comes from uncultured Christensenella sp., assembly GCA_964545115.1. GTDB lineage: Bacteria > Bacillota > Clostridia > Christensenellales > UBA1242 > UBA7862. Next base: position 3,340 of record CAZJEU010000020.1, read on the forward strand.
CCACATTTTCACCAATTTTGCTTCCTAAATGTTCACCAAGAGCCACCCTAACCGAAGGTGCCATTGCCACCACCATTCGCTTATCCTTTTTTGCTAAATGCTCTAACACTTCATTTTTCTGTGAGGTGTCATAAAGAGCGCCTGTCGGGCAATTTATCACACACTGTCCACATTCTACACAAGTGCTAGTTGAGATTTTTTCGCCAAAAGCACAGCCAATCTGTGTGTTAAAGCCGCGGCCGCTGGTGCCAATGGCGTCAACGGTTTGCTTTATCTGACATACTTCAACACACTTTCTGCATTTGATGCATTTGCTGTTGTCTCTAATAAAGCAAGGTGAACTGTCGTCCACAAAAAATTCTGATTTCTCTCCGTCGTAGTGATTGCTATCACAATCATATTCTTTTGCAAGTGTTTGCAATTCGCAATTACCGTTTCTTTCGCAAGACAAACAGTCTTTATTATGGTCACTCAAAAGAAGCTCTAATGTGCATTTTCTTGACGCGCGAACTCTGGGCGTGTTTGTGAAGACTCTCATCCCTTCCGACACAGCAAAAGTGCAGGCTGTGACAAGATTTTTGTTTCCTGCGACTTCCACTACACACATTCTGCATGCACCCATTCCCTCTCTTCCTTCCAGATAACATAACGTGGGAATTGTTATTTTTGCTTTATGCGCCGCTGCTAAAATATTGCTGCCTTTTTCTACTTGCACTTCAATATTATCAATAAAAACTTTAACCATAATTTTTCCTTTAAGTATTTACAACCAGCATTTCTATATTTTCTTAACTGCTCCAAAATGACAACTTTTCACACATTCGCCACACTTAATGCATTTCTCTTGATTTATAACAAACTTGCCATTCTCTTTTTTAGAAATGGCATCGGTCGGACAGTTTTTGGCGCAAAGCCCACAACCTACACATTTATCTTCTTCGATAAAAAATTTCTTAAACCCTTCACATACTCCACAAGGACAAGTTTTCTTTTCGATATGAGTCAAATATTCATCCAAAAAGGTTTCTAGGGTGGAAAGAACAGGATTTGCCGCCGTTTGCCCCAGACCGCAAAGTGAATTTTGTTTAACTTGAAGACAGAGTTCTTTTAATTTTGTAAGGTCGTCTTTTTGTGCTTTTCCTTTGGTAATTTTGTCTAGAATTTCTAAAATTCGTGTTGTCCCAATTCTACAAGGGGCACATTTTCCACACGATTCCTTCACCATAAATTCCATAAAAAACTTGGCAACATCCACCATGCAAGCATCTTCATCCATAACGATGATGCCCCCGCTGCCCATCATTGCTCCGTGAGAAATGAGATTGTCATAGTCAATCTTAACATCCTGTTTGTCCGCAGGCAAGCACCCTCCTGATGGCCCTCCCATCTGAACGGCTTTAAGTTTTTTATCCTTCGCCACGCCACCGCAAATGTCGAAGACCATTTCTTTAATTGTCGTGCCCATGGGCACTTCAATAAGCCCGGTATTTTTCACCTTTCCGCTAAGCGAGAAGACCTTTGTTCCTTTGGAGCCTTCTGTTCCGATGCTTGAAAACCATTTCGCTCCTTTTAAGATTATCTGTGGGACATTGGAAAAAGTTTCAACATTATTAAGCAGTGTTGGCTTGCCAAACAGACCTTTCTGGGCGGGATAAGGCGGCCGCGGCTGTGGTTCCCCCCGCTTGCCTTCGATGCTTTTCATAAGAGCGGTTTCTTCCCCACACACAAAAAGCCCTGCCCCAAAACTCATTTCGATATCAAAGTTAAAAGGTGTTCCAAGAATGTTTTTTCCCAACACGCCGAACGCTCTGGCTTGTTCGAGTGCTTTTTTCAAAATATCCGTGGTGTGGACATATTCAGCACGAATATAAACGTAGCCTTTATGAGCACCGACAGCGATTCCTGCAATTATCATCGCTTCGATAACACTGTGAGGGTCACTTTCTAAAATTGCCCTGTCCATAAAGGCTCCCGGGTCTCCTTCATCGGCATTGCAAACGATATATTTTTCGTCGCTTAGTTCATTGGCAGTTAACTCCCACTTTTTTCCGGTCAGAAACCCGCCACCGCCACGCCCACGCAGTTCACTTTCCTTTAAAGTTTCAATAATTTCCTTTGCAGATAATTCGGTAAGACACTTTTTTAAAGCAAAATAGCCATCTCTTGCCACATACTCTTCAATTTTAAGCGGGTCGATTTTGCCACAATTTCGCAAAACAATTCGCCTTTGTTTTTTAAAAAAGGGCATTTCTTCCATTTCCACAAGCTTTCCATCACGAACATTATAGCAAAGGTCAAGTGGAATTTTGCCTTTTAAAAGTTGTTCGGAAACAATTCTTTTAACATTTTCCACAGTAAGTTTGCCATATGCGGTGCCGTCAGGATAGACAACGGCGAAAGGGCCTTCTTCACAAAGTCCGAAGCAGCCGGTGTTGATGACAAAAGTATTTTCATCATTTTTGCATTGTTCTTTAAAGGCCTCAAAGACACTTTGTCCACCGCTAAATTGACAAGCAGTGCCTCCACAGGTGAGAATTTGACGAAATTTTCCGCCCATCTTTCTGTTTTCTACAATTTCCAAATACTTTTCTTTTGTTCTTTCCAGTTTGTTTTCCATTTTTTTCTCTTTTATTATTGTTGTTTGGCTTTGAAGGTTTCCAGTTCTTCCAAAGCTTGTTTGGGCGTGAGTTTGGAAAAAAGTTCGTCATCAATCATCATCACCGGAGCCAAGGCGCAGCAACCAAGACAGCGCACAGTGTCAAGACTAAACTCGCCATCGGCACTCACTTCCCCTTCAGAAATATTAAGAGCATTTTTGAGAGCTTCCAAGACTTCTCCTGCACCACAAACATAACAGGCCGTTCCCATACATACTGAGATTCTATGTTTTGCTGTTTTTCCCAACTTAAATTGCGGATAGTAACTTGCCACTTCATACAAGTTTTGCACACTAACTTTAATTTTACTGCTGATAAATTCTAAAATTTCTTTGGTAAGATAACCAAAAATATTTTGCGCTTCTTGCAAGCAAATGATGGGGGCACCCTTTTTGACTTTCACTTTTTCTATCTCTTCTGCAAGTTTAGAAAATTTTTCGTTACACATTTTTGTTTTCTCTCCAAAGCTTTTAATTTTTTTTTATTTTAAAAAGGCATCTTTTGTGCGATGCCTTTAAGTTTAATAAGTGTTTGTGGAGCAGATCTTTTCTTTCATAACAACATAGTTTCTTTCATCGATTGTTCCGCTTGCGCGCAATCTTTCCAGACGCATTAAGTCGTTGATTCCTTTTTCTGTTATGTTATGTGGAACTCCGTCCCGACCAGGAATGATGCGGATATAGTCACCTTCATATTCATTTTCTGGCTGAAAAAGAGTGTTTGCCTCAATGGGTTGACTTTGAGGATTGTTGTAGTAAGGTGCTTGATAGATAGGGGCTTCATTAAAATTTTGTTGATTTTGATTTTCATTCACACCGAGATTTAAAGGTTCGTTTTGAATATTCTGGTCAAAAAAACCCTGATTTTCATTTTCTTTCAAAAACTTAGCTGCCTTTGAAAAAGTGATAACGGGGATGATAAAATTTATAAAACCAACAACCGTCAAAAAGATTAAAATAATTAGCGGAATATATACAGAGCCTATCAACCCTCCAATGAGTTGAAGCACAAAAGAGATTTCACCAATTATAAAATACAATAAAATGACTATGAGAGGATAAAGGAATGCAAGAAATTTGACAATCATCATAAATGCGCATGTTTTTTTGCATCTAGCAAAATTCTCATCGTTCTTTCTCGCCAAAGTCATTTCTTTTATTCCCCAGACAAACATCATAAGCGAAAGTAAGATTCCTAAAACGACAAGAATTGTCCCCAAAGCTTCCCATTCAAAACCCAGATAAGTGCGCAGCGTTGACTCAACGGGCAAGATAAGGACAAAGTATCCTAAATTTGAGATAACGGAATTGCCAAAAACTCCACTTAAAAAATCTAGCCCAAGAATAGCAAGCAAAACAACAAGGAGAGAAACGAAAACCAAAAAAGATAGAATCGACGTCATAAGTCCAGATATTTTCACTGCTTTCTTTTTCATAGTCACCTCTTTAAGATACATTAACCAATTTAATTTTATTATATTAAAATACCAAATAAAGTCAAACAAGTATAGCAATTTCAAAAATAAAAAGCATTGACTTGACGATTTTTTTGTTTTATACTTTACTATAGTTTACATAGTTAACTGTCTAGGAGGCAAAAATGAAACCTGAAATTCATCCCGATTATCACCAAGTGCAAGTAGAATGCGCTTGCGGAGAAAAGTTTGTGACGAAATCGACGAAAGACACAGATTTAATTAAAATTGACATTTGTAATAAATGTCATCCATTTTTTACTGGAAAGCAAAAGATTGTGGACGCCGGCGGAAAAGTGGAAAGATTTCAAAGACGTCACAACCTATAATTATTTTTTGAAATTAAAAGGAGGTTTATCCCTCTTTTTTTTGCACAATTTTCGCGAAATAGCTTCCACGTTGCCTGCACCTAAAAAAAGAAAGACACAATTTTTATATTTCGCTTTTTTCAGCAGTTGCAAAGTTTTTTTATTGGAAAAATCACCATAGGCTTTTAGTTCAGGATTTTTCTCCATTATTTTTTGTTTTAAAAAATAAGCGCTGCCTTTAATGTCAAACTTTTCTCTTGCTGAATAAGTTTTAACGAGATACAGTGCTTCCACACCATTAAAACAGTTGGCGAATTTGTCTATAAGACTTTTTGTTCGTGAGAAAGTATGTGGTTGAAAAATACAGATTATCTTCTTGTCAAACACTTCCTTACAGGTTTTTATGCTAAGAAAAATTTCTGTGGGGTGATGAGCATAGTCATTTACTACTAGATTGCCATCAAACTTTCCCACTTCTTCAAAGCGTCTGAGAACATTCTTGAAGGTTAGAAGCGCTTTCTTTATGATATCTACCTTGATGTTATAATGCAACGCCACACAAATAGCCATCAATGCGTTTTGAACATTATGCTCGCCAAAGACACTGAGTGAAAAATTGCCTATAAATTTCTTATCAGAAAAAACTTCGAAAGAATAAGTCTTTGAAAGAGTTTTAATTACATTTTTAAGATGAAAACTTTTTTTGTCGCCAGCATATAAAATGTTTTTTTGCTTTCCTAGATGTTTTTTGCACGAGATATTCGCATAACAGATGTTTTTTGTATTTTGAGCAAAACTTTTAAATGATTGCACTTCTCTTTCAAAACTTTTGAAAAAGTCCATATGCTCTTCTTCAAAGTTTGTAATTATCGAAACATTTGGTGAAAGAAAAAGAAAACTATCTCTGAATT
>CAZJEU010000021.1:0-8650 GCA_964545115.1 uncultured Christensenella sp.
AAAAACAACATTTTTTAAAAAATATTCGTCTTCATCAAGGGAGTTTAGATAGGTTTTGAATTTTTTGTTTTGAAATTTGTGAAAATTACTATAACAATCTATCACGTCATATTCTTTTTGTTTAAAGAGCGCTTCGGCGGCGGACAAACTGTTTGAGACATATTGTTTTAAACTCTCTTTTAGTTTTTCGGAAAATTCAATGGTCATAACTTCATAATAGATTTCGCTGATATTCTCTGAACTTAGTTGGTTGGCACGCACGCTTAAATCCAGTTTTAGGGTATAGTGCGGAATATTCCCTTCGAAGTGTGTTTTTACTTTTACCTTCTTTTCGAAAATATCAAAAGTTAGGTTGGCGTTTGAGATATATTCGTCGGAAAAATCTTTTATGGTGAAAAACTGGTCGCGCACTTTGGGGTTGAACCAGTTGAGGTCGACACTTTGCTCTTCGGAGAGTTCCAAAATCTTTCTACCGTTTTTGATGACGGCGAGCTTGCCTTCGTTTTTCATTTTCTTTTCCTCTTCGGGAGGAGATGTTGATGAAGACGAACTGGGGTTGGAACTGTCGCCGCCCGACGAACCACCCGAAGAAGAGCCGCCACCGGAAGAAGAGTCTTCGGCCGATTGCTTTTCGGTGTCTATTATCGTGATGGTGATGCATTTGGTGGGGCCAAAGAAAGAGTCGTAATAGTCGCCCAGACTTTTTAAATTTTGATAATGGCGGTGACCGTAAAGGCATTTACAGTTCATGGCGATGTAAAGGTCGCTGTTTAGGTCGCTTGCTGTGGAGAGAACGTCTTTGGCACTGGTGGGAGTGTTTATAAGCAAAATATTATTGGAGTTTGTTTTGATGCGAGAAAAAAAGTCGATGACGCTGGTGATGTCTTCTTCGCACACTTTATCATTCAAAATGAGCATTTTACAATGTGCAAAGCCTGAATTTTTGCCAAAGAGCAAGTTCATCTTATGCATACCTTCGGCGACGTTTTCGGCTTTTATGGAACCTAATTTCAACTCGTTTTCGCCACTGCTTTTATAGGGCAAAATGTATTGAATGGACACTTCGTATTCTTCATCCATTTTATCCACACCAACGGCGACGACAATGTTTTCTGTTTTGCTTTGTTCGGGAAGACTGACTGTGGGTTGAAAAAAAACGAGCATTAAGATTACCAAAAGAAGCGCCATTTTATTTCGCCAAAGGTATTTCATTCTTTTTACCTCCTTTGAAGAGTGACACCACAAAAATCAGAAGGGGCAACCCATATTGGATGCCAATGCAGAAAGGCGGAAGAACTTTTTGAGCAAAGTCAATGCCGAAATAAAGGTCAAAATCGGTGAAATAGTTTATTAAAAATACGCTCAGCAGCAGAATGGACAGCGTTAGGCCTTCGTGAAATTTGAAAAGCGAATGTCTGAAACAATAAAAAGCACCCAACAAGTTAAGTGTAAAGGTGAGAAAAAGCACAATGTCCCAGATGAGGATTAAAATCCAGTCCAGACTGTTTATGTCGGAGATGGACTGCGACACTTGAATAAGGTCGCTGATAGCGTTGGTGTGGTTGGCAGTGTTGTTGTTGTAGCAGGCGTAAAAAACGGCATGGAGAAAGGCAACTAAAAGGATGGCAACTAAAACAGAGATTATTATTTTTAAATTCATATTTTTTTCTTCTTTAACATTGCCAAACATAACTATAATGAAAAGATAATCACCAAACCAAAAGACATAGTTAAAGACATTTTCAAAACCAGCCAGTCCGTTCTCGAAAAAAGGGAGAAGGTGGGTGAAATCGGCCGTCATAAGTCCCATGCCGATGGAGGAGATGAACCCGATGATGACTATTAAAAAAAAGAATTCTACCGTTCGAGCAAGAGCATTCATTCCTTGAAAACCAATGAGCAAAAGCACGATTAAGAAAGGGACGGTGAAAGTGGGCCAAGTGAAAGTTGTGTAGAGATTTTCGTTTAAATAGATAAAATTAGTCTCGAAAATAGCACTGCTTTTGGCGATAAAATAAAGCAGGAAACAAAAAATTATTATTTTTGCAAGAATTTTGCCAAACAAATATTCCATCATTGCATAGAAATTCATTTCTTTATATCGGTTTCTAAGAAACAAAAAAATGCCCAAAATGGCGACGTCCAAAAGGAGCAAAAAAGTGACATAGAAATAACTATCACGTGAAAACTGTTTGGTGAGAAGGTTGGGAAGCACCAACACTTTCAGTGCCAGCATGCTGACGATGAGCATCAATGTGAGTTGGCGCACGGTAACGAGTTTCTTCATTTCTTAATTTCCTTTTTGGAGTGGTCAGTTTTAAATTTTAGGCGTTTATTATTTTCGTAATTTCGACTGAAACTCATGGGGCGGGTGGTTTGTGAAGGAAGAATGTCTTTCGTGACAAAGTCTTTTTGGTCTTTGGCGACATAGGGAACATAGGGGGCAAGATAAGGCGTGCCGAAACAATCTATGTTGCAAAGATAATTGATGAGAAAAACGGTGGCTATGATGATGCCATGAAACCCTAGCGTGCCACCGATAATGGCGAACACAATCCGCAAAGTAGAGATTTGAGGGCTTTGGTTTGGAATGACGTAAACGGTGATGGCACTTATTGCCACTATCATAACGCTGGGCGGACTGACAAGGCCTGCCTTCACGGCTGTTTCGCCCAAGATGAGCGCTCCCACGATGGAAATCGCCATGCCCAGATAGCGAGGCATACGCACGCTGGCTTCGAAAAGAACGTCGAAAAGAATGATGATGAAAAAAACTTCTAAAAAAGGGTTCAGCGGAAGATTTTGAGTGGTTATTATTATGGTGGTGAGGAATTTGAGCGGGACGATTTTGTAGTGATAAAGTTGAAGTGCGATGAACATCCCGGGAAACAAAATGGCGATGAACATTCCAAACACTCGAATAAACCTTAAAAGAGTGGCACGGTGACAGTCGCCCCAATAATAATCGTTGGAACTCTGAAAATCTTCAAAGACGATGAAAGGAACCGAAAGCGCAATGGGGCTGCCGTCGACAAGAATGAGCACTCTGCCTTCAAGAATTTTGGAACAAGCAATGTCGGGTTTTTCGCAACTGCCGATTTGTCTGAAAATAGAGTTTGGGCGGTCTTCAAGAAATTTTGTTATGTAAAAACTGTCCAAAATTCCGTCGATTTTTTTGCTTTTTATTTTATGTTTAATTTCCTGCACGATTTTTTTGTCCACAAGGTCAGAGAAATAAAGCAGTTCCACGCGGGTTTTAGAGCGCGTGCCGACGATAAGTTCTTCAATTTTCAGCCGTTTGTCGGGAAGGCGTTTACGAACAAGACAAATGTTCATTTTTACATTTTCGGTGAAGCCTTCTCGGGGGCCGCGTAACACTGTGGAAGTGGGAGGTTCGTCCACCGTTCTGCCGACGTAAGAAACTGTGTTGAAAGCAATGACCCTTTTTTCGCCGTCGATAAACAGCACAGTATAGCCACGCAAAATCTTTTGCTCCACTTGTTCTTCTTCCAAAATTTCGCTGTTGCAAAGACTGACAATTTTAGACTGCAAAATAGAGAGCGAAAGGTCTTCTTCCCGTGTTTTTAAGATGGGAGAGAGAATATTTTCGTTTATTACATCTTGGTCGGCGAGTTCGTCGATAAAAATAAGCGAAAAAGCCTTGTCGCTTTTCTCAAAATTTCTGATGATGATATCGTGACTGTTTAAAAAATCTTTTTTAAGTCTTCGTGTTCGCTCTTTTGCAATCAAATTTTCCATAGAATTAGTATGAAAAATTCTGTTATCAATTATTCTATGAATAAACTTAAAATTATGCACTAAAAGAAAAACCCCCAAAATAGGGGAGCTTATCTGTTTTGAAAAATAATGAAAAAATAACTGGTGGGGAAAGATTTGAATTTTTAACCTTTACAAACAAAGTTGTCCACTTTTTCAGCAAATATAGATGTCACATTTTAAAATATAAAGAGAGAAAAAAGATATGTTGCTTAGACCTTTTGTGGATAAGTGGATAACTTTTGTGCATAAATGCTTAAATATTCATCTTTTTGAATAAATTTTCACGATTATCTATAAAATTGCACAAAACTGCATATTTATCTGGACTGTTGAAAAGTTGACAATTTCTTTTGGGGTGTTTTTTCAGAAAAAGTGATGACATATGCCATTTTTGTAGTATCATCCACTTTCATTTTTTGACTGATTTCCTTGCCTAAAACACACAGAACTTCCCTGCCGTGACACAAAAGCGGCAGTGTGCTTCGTAGTCTAAGGGGAACTTTGGCATCGATAAGAAAATTTTTAAGAGGTTTTGTGCCGCCACCAAATTTGAGAAAAATGTCTCCCATCTTTCGTGTTCGCCATACAGAGCCAGCAGGCACTTTGGCGGCATCGAGAACAAGTTTGCCTTCGCCAAAATCGAAAGTCCTTGTTTTTCTAACGGTAATTTCGTAAAGGTCAGCAAAGTTTGTCTTGCCTGTTTTTAAAGGATATTCCTCGGCAATCACTACTTTTTCTTCTTTGAAAAGTGTGAGATATTCATATTCCTTTTGGGCAAAAAGATTGCCCGGAAGAGAGATTTTCTTGCCATTTTCAGCGTTTGCCAACTCTTTGATAAGGTCGATATGTTTGCGTTCGATATTTTGATAGACATTGATTTTCGATAGAGCTTTAAAGACAATCCTGCCCGAGACACTGGGGTCGTAGTGAAAATAGATTAAAGGAATTTTAACAACTGTATCGGAAGAAATGATGCCATCGTGAGAGACCTGACTGAGAATGAATTCGTTGTCTTCACGGCAGGCATTGCCGAAATTGACCAGATTTTGTTCCACTCCTTCAAAGCGTTTTTTAAGTTCGGGAATGATTTTGTTTCTTAGAAAATTGCGATTGAACTTGCTGTCAAAATTGGTTTCGTCTTCCACAAATTCAACACTGTTTAAAGCGCAATATTTCAGAATTTCTTCTTTGGACAAACTTAAAAAAGGACGAATAAACAGCCCATCTCTTACGGCGTCCATACCACTGGCGCCACTGAGCCCTGCTCCACGAAGAAGGTGTTGCAAGATGGTTTCGGCTTGGTCGGAAAGGTGATGTGCAAGTGCGATTTTGTCCACTTTGTTTTCCGCAAGCAGTTTGTTAAACACTCCATAGCGCGCTTCTCTTGCGGCTTCTTCGATGCCGATAGCTTTTTCCTGCGAGAGTTTGAGGGCATCGACAGAAAAATTAAGGCAAAGCACGCCGTTTTCCCGACACCAGTTTTTGACAAAGAGTGCATCGCCCATCGATTTTTCGCCACGGAGCATATGGTCGACTGTAATGGCGATGACAGTGATTTCTAAATCTTCGGCATTCTGCCAAAGAAAATGCAAAAGCGCCATAGAATCTGCCCCACCGCTTACAGCAACTCCAATGACGTCGGTTGCTTTAAAAAGTCTTTTTTGTTTAATAAATTGAACTACTTGTTTTTCCATTATGTTAAAAGTATAACTTGAAAAGAGATTTTTTTCAAGAGCAATTTTGATGGGGTAAGATAAAAGCCATCTTTGTTCAAATGCTATGCACAGTTATAAAAAATTTTGCCACAAAGCACGGTCATATCATCTTTGGCATAGTTTTTTTGTTGTTCTTTGGCTCGGTTTAAAAGAGTGTCGGCAAGAGTCTGCGGACTGGTCGACGGCAAAAGTCGCAGATATTCAGCAAGGTCGTCGGGGTCAAAGGCATCCACCACACCGTCGCTCATCATAATGACAATGTCGTCGGGGGTGAGAACGGTTTTGGTCAGGTGGGGGGTCACTTCGTCTAAAATGCCCATAGGCAGAGAGTTGCTTTCAATCTTCATCACTTCATCTCCACGTTTTATGAAGCCCACAGTCGCCCCTTGTTTTATAAAGTCCACTTCGCCATTTTTAAGGTCGATTACGCTGATATCAACAGCAGAGAAAACGTTGCCACTGCTGAGATTGAGAAGTTTGTTTACACTGGAAAGAATGGTTTCGTTATCAAAGCCCACTCGATAGAAATTTTCGATAAGATTAAGCGAAATCTCGCTTTTTTCATTTGCCATTTTGCCGCTGCCCATACCGTCGCAGATGGCAAGCAACATTTTGCCACTGGGTAGTTTGGTCATAGAATGGGTATCGCCACTCTCGGCACTGCCTCCCTTCTTTTCTTTGGCAAGCCCGAGAGAAACGTCATAGATGGGGGCTGTTTTGTAGGAAAGATAGGTCAGACCATTGTTTTCGCTGGGCAAAACTTCTTCTAATATCATCTTGTGTTTGAAAATTGAGCTTAAAAGTCTTTCAATTTTGGCATTGTCATAATCCACATTTCGAAGAATCATAGACACCACAGTCGTTTTTTCGTCCTTTTCGAAACAGACGACTTCGCTCGGGACAATGTCGTTGTAGACAAGAGTCTCCTTTATTTGCCGTTCGAATTTAGCATCAAGATTGACTGTTTCTCTCGTCTGGTAGGAAAGCGCGGTAAGGACGTTGGACACGCCTTTTAGTTGCTCGGCGATAAGTAGTTTGCTGCTGTCAAGTTCCAAATTTACTTTTGTATAGTTTTTATAGTCGTCTAACAAGCGGTTTATGGAAGTGATGAGCGTGTTTAATTTGATGCAACGGGTGGTGAGATATTGGGGCAGGTCGACAAGTGTGATTTTGCCTTTTTCAAAGCCAACATTTATGAGCGAATCGAAAATGCGTTTTAGTTCGCTGTTAAAACCTTTCAAACATTTATGACGCTCGCTGCAATTTTCACAATTTTCGCGAATAAGTTCACTTGAAAGAAGGCTTTTGGCGTCTTTTTCACTGACGCTTCCCTTCACGAGTTTTCTGAAATTTCTATCCATTTCGTAAAATACTTCGGCGGAATAGAGTAGTTTTTTGGAAGTTTGGAGCTTGTTTTGATTGAGAATATTTTTGAGCGTATTGTTTGTGGCATCAAGAAAAAGGTTGGTTTGCAAAGTTTTCAGCCACTTTTTGGGAAAGGAAAGAAAGATGATGCTGATTGCCACGGTCGGGATTAAACTAAAAATGGAAAAATCACCAAACAAATTCATAAAAAGATGGAGTGAAAGGTCGATGGCGATGAGGGCGATGACGGTGAAGAGACGGTGACTTTTGAAAATGTAGCAAAACACCGAAACCACTCCAAAAAGGGTTATGTATTGCAAATTGCCCGCGTTTAAAAAGGTGCCTAATCCAAGAACAATGGCGGTTACCACACTGAATGCTCCGGGGAGCAAAAAGAGAGAAAAAAGAATGATGGCGAAACCGATGAATTTTACAAAATCAAAATAGGGCAATTTAAGGTCTGCCAAAGCGCAAAAAAGCAAAGCGAGAATGAGCATTCCACACACCACTTCGTCGGCATTGAGATTTAGATTAAACTTGCGTCTTTTGATTATCTTTAAAAAGTTTGAAGAAGCAAGCATAAAAAGAGAGTTTAAAAAAATATTTATGAGCGAGATATACATAAGGCTGAGGGTGGAAAAATTGAGAATAAGATGAAAACTGCCAAAGAACAGACAGAGCAAAAAGACTTTCCACGTGGCATAGATGCGTTTTTTCATTATTTTTGCTGCCAGACTTATGCCCACACAGAGAGTAAGAGAAAAAATCAGTGTCGAAGTGGTGGGGCTGCACAGCAAAACGGCGCTAAGGTAGGAAAGAGAAAGATAGTAACTATTCTCGTCCAAAAAAGCAAGACTGACGAATAATCCAAAAAAACAAGGGGAGAAAAGACCTAGCACTTTGGCATTGTATAAAAGGTAAAACAGCGCAAAATAACCTATGTATTTCGCCGTCCGTAAGAGCCCCTTTCTGTCGATTTCCACCGCATTTCTCTGCTTTGGCTGAGCAGAGTTGGAAGAGATTTTTCTTTGTTTTATTTGATTTTGTGAAGAAATTTTGACTCCATTCATATTAAACTCCGAATATTTTTCTGATAGAATTTTAACTAAAAGTTAAGCGAATATTTTCAGAAGGTTTGGAGTTTTTTATGCCTTGTTGTCGATTATTTCATTTTTAATTTTTCGCACTGAACGGCAAGGTCGGGCACAGAGAGTTCTTTTGAAGGCTGTATAAGGCTGAATTCCGACTTATTCATTCGTGGAATTATGTGAAAATGCAGATGAAAAACACTTTGTCCTGCTGCCTCGGCATTGGAATTTAAAACATTGACGCCTTTAAAACCACAGTTTTCGATAAAATGCTGGGAGACTTTCTGCACGGCAAGAATAACTTTTTCGAGCGAAGATTTGCTGCAATCTAAGATGTTTTCGAAGTGAGCTTTGGGGACAACGAGAGTGTGACCGTAAAAATCTTTGGCAATGTCGAGAAAAGCAAGGGCATGTTCATCTTCATAAATTTTGTGGCAAGGCACTTTGCCCGCTGCAATGTGACAAAAAAGACAACTTTCCATATTTTTACTCCTCTCTTTGTTTAATTTTAATCCACCTTAAAAATTTTCACAAACAAAATTGTAGTCTAATTTTATGAATTTTCACTATTTTTTTGCTCAAAACATACATTATAAACATAAAAATATGTCGATTCGTAAAAAACTTTAATAATATTTGACTGCCTTTTTTAAATTTGATATTATTTAGATATAACTTAACTGGGATTGGTTTAAATTCATT
>CAZJEU010000022.1:0-8643 GCA_964545115.1 uncultured Christensenella sp.
GGTCGGCGGATGAAACTTTGACGGAAATGCCACATGCCACTGAAAGCTGGCGCGGAGTATTTATAATCTCACTTTTGACGTTGTAACTGGAAAGCAAACAATAAAACTTCATTGTTTCTGACCTTGCTCTGAAAACAATAAGATAATGCATAAAAATCCTTTCTAAAAAGAGGGTGTTCCTCAAAACAATATATTAAAAAAAGATTTGTTTTGGCACTAAAAACAATTTGAAGGACTTTTGCATAAATTAAAGAAAAGGATAAAGAAAATATGAAGTTGATTTATTTTGATAACTCGGCGACCATTCATTACAAGCCGAGGAGTGTGATGAACGCTTTTATGCAGGCGTGCAAAAAGAGTGCCAATTCGGGCAGGAGCGGACACAGACTGAGCAATGAAAATGCTCTTTTGATTTGGAAAACACGGGAAATGATTGCCGCCGAAGTGGGAGGGATTGAACCGGAGAATGTGGTGTTTGTCAAAAACTGCACGGAAGGATTGAACCTTGTTTTGAAAGGGCTGAAATATGAGAAGAAAGGGGTGATATATTCTTGTTTTGAACATAATTCGGTGGTGCGGGTATTGCACGAATTGGAACGTGCGGGAGTGGTGAACCTTACTATGGTAAAGCCACAAAATAAAAAATTTATCACTGTTTCGGACGTTAAAAAATGCGTGAATGACCAGACGGCATTGGTGTGTGTAAACAGCATTTCCAACGTATCAGGCAACAAAAATGACATTGAAGCCATTGGAAATTTTTGCCGAAAAAGTGGAGTACTGTTTTTGTGTGACCACGCACAGGGAGCGGGACATATTAAGGTGGATATGAAAAAAAGTGGTATTGACTTTTTGTGTTTTTCGGGGCAAAAGGGGTTTTTTACACCGCAAGGAATTGGATGTTTGTGCATAAATTCAAAGGAACTTCCGTCACCGTTGATGTTTGGCGGGACAGGGACGGAATCGAACAACTATTTTCAGCCAAGCAATTCGCCTGAGTGCTATGAAAGTGGCACGATGACCGCGCCGCTCATAGCGTGTTTGAAAAGTGGGATTGAGTATGTGGCAAAAGATTTTGAGAAAAAGACCAAAAAAATGGCGGAATTGACAAGGTATATTATAGACAGGTTGAGTGAGTTTGAAGAGATTACTATTTACACCGACAAGGAAAGCACTTTTGGCGTGGTGAGTTTTAACATTGAAGGGGTGAGTAGTTTGGAATTTTGCGATTATTTAGACAAGGAGCATAACATTGCCACAAGAGGGGGACTGCATTGTGCGCCTAAGGCACACGAATTTTTCGGCACGTTGGAAAGCGGAATGATTAGAGTAAGTTTGTGCCACAAAAATACTCGCCGTGAAGTGAACAAGTTTTTTGAGGCATTGGAAGAGTTTTTAAATAAGCCGGACTTTTAGACGAAAAACGCTTGAATTCGGTGCCAAAGTTCAAAAAAAATGAACTCTGCTGTAAGCGGAATTCATTTTTTTGTTATGAGTTTTTAGGTTGGGTTTAGCATTAAAAATCTTTTTGGGAAAAACTTTTAATTTTCAAAGTAGGTTTATCGACCAAAATTAACGGGGGTTTTTAAGGTTTGCCTGAGCGGCAGAAAGGCGGGCGATGGGCACTCGAAAGGGGGAGCAAGACACATAATCCAGCCCTAGGTTATGGCAAAATTCGATGCTCGATGGGTCTCCGCCATGTTCGCCGCAGATGCCAAGATGTAACTTTTTATTTGCCAATTTGCCTAGTTTTACTGCTGTTTCCATAAGTTTGCCCACGCCTTTTTGGTCGAGGCGAGCAAAGGGATCGGCTTCGTAAATTTTGTTTTGATAGTAGGAATTAAGAAATTTTTCTGCGTCGTCACGGCTGAACGCAAAGGTCATTTGAGTAAGGTCGTTGGTTCCGAAAGAGAAAAACTCCGCTTCGGTGGCAATTTCGTCTGCCAAAAGGGCGGCTCGGGGGACTTCTATCATTGTGCCAATTTTATATTTTAATTTAACATTTGAAGCGTTGATGAGGCTTTCGGCAGTGGAATCGATAATGTCTTTTACGAACTTAAATTCTCTGGCTTCGCCTATTAAAGGCACCATAATTTCAGGCACGATATTCCATTCGGGATGCTTTGCTTGCACGGAAAGGGCTGCTTTTATGATTGCGCTCGTTTGCATTTTGGCGATTTCGGGGAAAGTGACGGCAAGTCGACAGCCACGATGACCCATCATAGGGTTAAATTCGTGCAAAGAAGAGATGATATTTTTTACTTCTTCCACTGTTTTGTTCTGCGTTTTGGCTAAGAGAGCAATGTCCTTTTCTTCGGTGGGGACAAACTCGTGAAGGGGTGGGTCAAGCAGACGGATGTTCACCGGATTGCCTTCTAAAGCTTGGTAGAGTTCTTCAAAGTCGCTTTGTTGCATGGGCAAAATTTTTGCAAGGGCGGCTTCTCTTTGTTCGACGTTGTCGGCACAAATCATCTCGCGAATGGCATCGATGCGTTGTGGCTCGAAAAACATATGTTCGGTGCGGCAAAGACCTATGCCCTGCGCGCCGAATTCTTTCGCTTGAAGGGCGTCTTTGGGGGTGTCGGCGTTTGTGCGGATTTCCAGTGCTTTATATTTGTCGGCAAGCGCCATTATTCTGCCAAAATAGCCGTCTTTGGTGTTTGCTGGGATGGTTTTTAGAATACCTTCATAAATCTTTCCGGTGGAACCGTTGAGTGAAAGTAAGTCGCCTTCTTTATAGATTTTGCCGTTTAGGGTGAACTGTTTTTGCTCTTCGTTCATTTTAATGTCGCCACAACCGGACACACAGCAAGTGCCCATTCCGCGTGCAACGACTGCGGCATGTGAAGTCATTCCGCCACGGACAGTTAAGATGCCTTGGGCATAGTGCATTCCTTCGATGTCTTCGGGAGAAGTTTCTAAACGAACAAGGATGACTTTTTCGCCTTCTTTGCCTTGCTTCACGGCTTCTTCGGCGGTGAAAACAATTTTTCCGCAGCCAGCGCCGGGAGAGGCGGCAAGTCCTTCACCGATTGGAGTTGCATTTTTAAGAGCGGTAGGGTCGAACTGAGGATGAAGCAATGCGTCAAGCGTTTTTGGGTCGATTTGCATAAGAGCTTGCTGTTCGGTTAGCATACCTTCGTCGATGAGATCACACGCCACTTTGATGGCGGCACGTGCGGTGCGTTTGCCACTTCTTGTTTGGAGCATATATAGTTTTTTGTCTTCAATCGTGAATTCCATATCTTGCATATCTCGGTAGTGTTTTTCCAACTTATCGCAGATTTGTTGGAATTCTTTATAGACTTCGGGAAGAATCTCTTCCATTTTTGAAATAGGAAGTGGTGTGCGAACGCCTGCGACGACGTCTTCGCCTTGTGCGTTCATCAAAAATTCGCCCATAAGTTCCCTTTCGCCGGTGGCGGGGTCGCGGGTGAAGGCAACGCCTGTGCCGCTGGTGGAACCCATGTTGCCAAAGACCATCATTTGCACATTGACGGCGGTGCCCCATTCGTATGGAATGTCGTTTTGCATACGATAGTAGTTGGCTCGGGGGTTATCCCACGAACGGAAAACTGCTTTTATTGCCCCTAGAAGTTGTTCTTTGGGGTCGGAAGGAAAATCTTCTCCGATTTTGTTTTTATATTCTTCTTTAAATTTGACGGCAAGAGTTTTAAGATCTTCGGCGGTAAGGTCGGTGTCTTCGGTGATGCCTTTTTGCTCTTTAATTTCGTCGATGAGTTGCTCGAAATATTTTTTGCCGACTTCCATGACAACGTCGCTATACATTTGGATAAACCGACGATAGCAATCCCACGCCCAACGGGGGTTGTTCGATTTTTGTGCGATGACAGCCACCACTTCGTCGTTTAGGCCAAGGTTTAAAATGGTGTCCATCATGCCGGGCATAGAGGCACGGGCGCCACTTCGGACAGATACTAAAAGAGGGTTTTCGCCGTCGCCGAATTTTTTGCCGGTGACGACTTCCATTTTTGAAATGTGCTGCATAATCTGCTCTTCAATTTCCCTGCTGATGACTTTGCCATCTTGGTGAAATTGGGTGCAAGCCTGAGTGGAAATGGTGAAACCTTGCGGAACGGGCAGACCGAGTTTGGTCATCTCGGCAAGGTTGGCTCCTTTGCCCCCTAAAATTTCTTTCATCTCGGCATTGCCTTCACTAAACAAGTAAACGTATTTTTTGGTCATTTTTTTCTCCTTAAAAAGTTGTTAGACAAGAAAAATTTTATCGTATAGATAAAAATAAAGCAACTTCTTTTGAGAGAGTATTGATATATTTTAAGGCTTTTTGATTACAATTTCAGTGAATTGAGCTTAATTTCATATTTATAACTGAGATTTTGAGAGAGTGCAGAAAGAGTTTTGTCTAAAATATTCCCAGAGAGTTTGATGGTGGAAAAGTTGTCATAATCATTGTCTGAGAGTATTTTGATGGTGGAAAAAACGCTTCGTTCCAGTTCGATACTTTCAAAAGTGCGGCAAGCGACGCAGAGAATTTCGCCTGTGGAAAGTTCTAGATAAGACTGGGAAATAAAAGGCGTTTTGCAACGGGCGCAAGCAGTGAGATTAAGACGAAAGCCTTCTAATTTAAGGGTGGAGATGATGAATTTGGAAAGTAACATTCGGGGGTCGATGGAAGTGTAATTTATGCTTTTGATACATTTGAGCGCTTCGACAAAAAGGTTGGGATAGACTTGGTTTTCGGCGGTGATTTTGTCCAAAATTTCCAAAACGGCAAACGCATAAGAAAACTTGTCCAGACTCTGGGTCATTTCAAAAAAGGTGTCGATGCAGTTTATGCCCGAAAGCACATAGCCTGCTTTGCCATCGATGAGTTCAAAGTCGCCAAAGCAAAAACTCTGGCAGAGAGCGCCCAGTTTGGAAGTGCTTTTTTTGACACCTCTGGCACGCACTTGAATTTTGCCTTTTTCCAGCGTCAAAATAGTAAGCAGTTTGTCTGCTTCGTGAAAGTCGATTGATTTTATAATTAAACCTTTAAAAGTGTAATCCACTTAAACCTTCTTTATTGAAAAAGGCCTTCTTCCTGCGAATCAGATGCTTTGAGTTCGTCCATTAAACGCATGCTTTCCTCTTCTCGTGCCTTCTTTTCATTTACAATTATTGTTTCATAATCCAGTTTTTGAAGTGTTTCAAGAATGATTTCTTTGGATGGAAAATCTATTTCATTTTCTCTTTTTAATGCTGCCATCAAAGAACTGTGAAACATATTTACAAGCAAGCGATAGCACGGATGATTTTTGCTGCTGTCTGTTTGGCAAAGAGAAGTGTAGTCGACATAGGCTTCCAACCAGAAAAAGTCGAGGTCAAACAAAATGTTGTTGTCTACAAAAGGCTTGATAATTTTGATGAGAGGGTCGTTCAAAACATTTTTGTTGTCGGAAAAATAGGCTTTGTAAATTTCGAAATTTTCCTGCAAAGTCTTTTTATATAACTTTGTTCGCTCTTGCTCTTTGCGTTCATATTCTTTTTTGATGCCTTGTTCTTGCTTTGGTTGTTGCACTTCTTGCCTCCCTATTCTTAGATTAGTTTATGTCGACAGCGAAGGATTATGCTATAAGTCATTTATATTATAGCCCAGCGAACCTAAAATTTCAAGGTTATTTTTCCAGTTTGGTTTGACTTTGACAAAAAGGTTTAGCATTACCTTTTTTTGAAGAATTTTTTGAATGGTAAGGCGGGCATTGTGCCCGATGGAACGTAACATTTCACCTTTTTTGCCAAGAATTATGGGTTTGTGACTGGCTTTTTCACAGATTATGTCGGCAGAGATGGTGACGAGAGAGCCGTCGTCTTTGAAAGATTGGGTGATGACGGCTATGCCGTGAGGAATTTCTTCGTTTAAAAAATAAAGTGCTTTTTCGCGAATGATTTCGGCGATGAGAAAAGTTAGCGGTTTGTCGGTGTAGTCATCGTCTTCAAAAATCCTCTCAGGCATTTCGGGAAGATGTTTTTCAATGACTTTGATGAGCGTATTTAAATTTTTGTGTTTGAGACTGGAAAGGGGAACAATGTCGCATTTGTGGGCAAAAGAAGAAAGTTTTGACAGTGTTTGAAAGACTTTTTCTTCGCTGACAAGGTCTATTTTTGTTAAGACAACGACTAGTGGAATGTTGGAGAGCCGTTCGATGAAGTTGCGTTCAAATGTCGAAAAGTCTTTTGTAATGTCGCAGACAAGCAAGATGACGTCCACATCGGCGGTGGCACCTTTGATGCTTTTTTGCATAAAGTCGTCCAGACCGGATTGGGTTTTGTTTATGCCGGGGGTGTCTACAAAAATGATTTGACTGGTGGCGGAGTTATAGATGCCAAGCACATTATTTCGGGTGGTTTGTGGTTTGGGCGAAACGATGCTGACTTTCTCGCCGACAAGGGCGTTGACCAAACTGCTTTTGCCTGCGTTTGGCTTGCCGATAACTGCCACGAATCCGCCTTTTGTCATTGCTTGCCTTCCATAATTATTTTATGTTTTTTCAAAACTGCTTCTTCCAGCGCTCGCATAATTTTTTTGTCGTCTTCTTCCATATGGTCGAAGCCAAGCAGGTGCAAAAAGCCGTGTAGCACAAGGTAGCACAACTCGCGTTCGTAGGAATGACCATAATTTTCGGCATTTTCTTTGGCGACTTCTTCACAGATGACAATGTCACCAAGGTTCAGCCGGTGAGTTTCGGGGGAGATGTCTTGCTTAAACTCTTTGAGTTTAATTTTAGTCATAGGTTTTAAAACAAGATTGGGGAAAGAAAGGACGTCGGTTGCTTTATCCACTTTTCGGGTGTTTTTGTTTAACTCCCGCATAGTTTGTTTGTCCACAAAATTTATGCTAAGTTCAATCTTTTTTTGGTCGAATTTGGAATATTTGTTTGCTGTTTTTAACATACGAGAGAAAAGTTTGTGAACATTTTTGGTGAGAGCGATGCCGCCGATTTCAATTTTCATATTGCTTTCCTTATTTAAAAAATTGTTTTTGCTTCTTAAAAACTGATGGTGCCTTTTAGAGTGATTGTTAAAAGAAGAGAGTTTTGCAAGGGCGTTTGGGTCAGTGTTTTGTTAAGATTTTTGGTGCAAGAACTTTTGTTAATTATATTATACAACTCTTTTTCCTTTTCTTCAATATATTTTTGAGAATTGGTGGCAAAATCGGCGGGGTCATATTCGCCAAAGACAGAAATTTCGGTGTAGGCGGTGATGGATGCCTTGGCGGGCACGGGGAGTTTGGTCTGGTTGGCATAGGTGACGTAGGGGGCGATGATTTCTTCGCCGGCACGGACAGTTTCGCCGATGGAAAAAAGGGGGGTGCCACTTAGAAGTTCGAGTGAAAGTAAAACGCAATCGAAAGGAGCGATGAGGGGCGAAAAGGGATAGATAAAGGCGGAGTTATCGATTTTTTCGTCTATGTTGACGATGAGAGTGCTGCCTTTTATGACTGCTGAGGCATAGCTGATTTTTTCAAGATGGGTGGTGAGCAATGTTTCGATGGAGTCGAGTTTGTAGTTGGATTTTAGTTTGCCCATTTCAAAACCATTTGCTTTCAGGACACTTATTACTTCCCTTTCGCTGACGTTTTTCAGCCCGATTAGTTTAGTTTTGAACACAAAGGCGCTGGAAAAAAATAAAAAAGTTATCATTGCGGCAGAACAGATAAAAAAAATAACATTATTTTTTATTATTCGAAAAATTTTTCTAGCGGGCGGAAGTTTGGTTTCGTCCACTTTAAAAGAAAACTTGCTGGCTATTTTTAAAAATCTTTTTTCGTCTTTTTTTAAAAGAGTGAAATAGGTGAGATTGTAGTCTATTTTTTTAAATTCCACCACTTCAATTTGATTTTGCGAAAGAGTTGTTAAAAATTTTCTAAGGTTCAGTCCTTGAAGTTTGAACTGGATTGTATCAGGAAAAATAATCATTCTTTTACCTTTTAGTTTAGTTCATTTCCACTGTTTGAATTTCGCCGACGACGAGCAGTGAGCCTAGGTTTAGATTTTTTATTTTAAGATTTTTGCCAGTAAGGCGGACGATGCCTTTTTTAAGTTTAATGTTCATTTCGCCATTTTCGGCATCGATAAGACCGGTGTATCCTTCCACGTATAGGGCGCGGTTGCTGAGATTTATGAGGCGGAACCCTTTTGAGAGATTGTCAAAGGGCAAGCCGGTGAGTTGAGAAATCTCGTCGAAAAAATTAAACAATTTGCTTTCCTTTTAATTTTTTATATGTATATGAAATTTGTAAAGAAAATAGAAATTAGTTGAATTTTTTTGAAGAAACATATAGAATGAATTAAGGAAAAAATTATGCTTGGTTTCTTTTTAATGGTGTGGGGAATTTTATTTGGCGCTGTGCCCGTTTACGTTTTTTTAGATTCGGCGGGACAAGGAGAAAGTGATTCGTCCATTTTTGTGGTGATTATTTTCGTGGGGGTGGGGATTGTTATTTTTGCGCTGGGGGTGTGGAATGTTTTTTTGTTTTTTAGGAAAAATCTCATTGCCAAAATGGGCAAAGGAACGGTGGCGACTTTTATTGATATGCAGGTGGGGGGCGTGAAAAATGAAGAAAATTTGTATTTTATAAAATACTTTTTTACAGACGAAAACAACTCGCGCATTCATCAAAAA
>CAZJEU010000023.1:0-6116 GCA_964545115.1 uncultured Christensenella sp.
TAGCCGAAGTGATTGTTGATGTGGACGGGAAAATCGGCGACAAAATTTTTGACTACATCATTCCAGCGAATCTTTCTCTTGCCCTGGGCGAACGTGTGGATGTCCCGTTTGGCAATAGGCGTCTGGAAGGAGTGGTCGTTAGGTTAAAGAAAAGTTCTTCCCTTAGTGCCGATAAACTCAAAGAAATTCTCTCTAAAAAAGACCTTCAACCGCTGAGTGAAAATATGGTGAAGGTCTGTTTTTTTATGCAAAAAAATTTTTATGTCCGCCTGAACGATGCCATCAAACTCTTTCTTCCGCCCCATCTTCGAAAGGGCAATATGAAAGCAAAGTTTGTTGACTATGTCAAAATCAACGAACACCTTTCTCCCACTCTGTCAAAATCAGCAAAAAAACAGCAGGAAATCCTTACTTTTTTAGCTGAAAAAGGGCAAGCAAAACACAGCGAAATCGCTGCCAAATTCGGTGCGTCGGCACTTAAATCTCTTCTTGAAAAACAGGCTGTTGTCAAATTCTCTTTGCAGGAAAACCGCACTCCGCAAAACGCTTTCTTCGCACCGCAGAAAAATATTGTGCTCAACTCTCAGCAAAACGAAGCCGTCGAAATTATCAAAAAAAGCCGCTACCAACCTTTTCTCCTTCACGGAGTTACGGGCAGTGGCAAAACGGAAGTGTATATAAATTGCATCAAAGACTGCCTTTCACAGGGCAAAACAGCGATTATGCTAGTCAGCGAAATTTCTCTTACGCCCCAGATGTTTGCTCGCTTTAAAAATGCGTTTGGCGACACCGTTGCCATTCTTCACAGTTCACTTTCTGCGGGCGAACGCTTTGACGAATGGAGTCGGCTGAAAAACGGCGACGCCAAAATCGCCATTGGTGCACGTTCTGCCATTTTTGCTCCGCTGGAAAACCTTGGCATCATCGTCATCGACGAAGAGCACGACAGCAGTTATTATTCGGAGAGCAACCCCCGTTTTCACACTCACGAAATCGCCAAATACATTGCTTTCTTGAACGATTGTCCCCTTGTTTTGGGCAGTGCCACCCCCAGCGTAGAGAGTTTTTATCTCGCCAAAAAGGGGGAATATCGGCTGCTAACTTTGGCAAAGCGCGCCAACGAAAGGGAACTTCCCGCCGTGGAAATAGTGGATATGCTAAGTGAAATTAGGCTGGGGAATGCTGGTATTTTCTCTCGCAAATTTATAACTGAACTGGAAAAAACAATCGCTAGCGGTCATCAGGCAATGATTTTTATAAATCGCCGTGGCTTTTCTTCTTTTGTGATGTGTCGTGAATGTGGCTATGTGCCAAAATGCGAAGATTGCGACGTTTCTCTCGTTTTCCACAAACAAGACAATATGCTGAAATGTCATTATTGCAACCGTCGCTACAAGGCGCTTTCGGTTTGTCCAAAATGTGGCAGCGCCTCCATTCGTCACGGGGCAGTGGGCACTCAACGCGTGGTGGAAGAATTGGAAAAACAGTTCAAAGTCCCCATTTTTAGACTGGACAACGACTCCACCAAAACCAAAAATGCCTATATCGAAATTCTCGAAAAGTTCAATCGCACTACTCCCGCCATTTTGGTAGGCACGCAAATGATTGCCAAAGGGCACGACTTTAATTTCGTCACGCTCGTGGGCATTGTGGATGCCGACGTTAGCCTGCATTTCAGTGACTATCGTGCCATTGAACGCACCTTTTCACTCATCACGCAGGTGTCGGGCAGAGCAGGCCGAAGTGAACACGAAGGCAAGGTGATTTTGCAAACATATTTTCCCCGTCACTTCGCCTATCGTTGCGCCGCAAACTACGACTATAACGCTTTTTTCAAAAAGGAAATATCCTTGCGTGAAGTCTCTCATTTTCCCCCTTTTGTCAATCTTTCTCGTGTGCTTATCATCAGCGAAAGCGACAAAAAAGCAGAAGAGCAGACCCACAAAATTTTTCGCAAAATCAAGCATCTCAAAGAGCAAAATTCCGCCGACTTTTTCTATCTTTCGGCGATGAAATGTCCTAAAAAGCGCGTGGAAAAAAAGTTTCGTTATCAGATTATGCTCCGCATTGTCAAACGGGCAGAAAGCGCCCTTCTTCCCAAAATTTTTGAAATCTGCGCCAGCGAAGAAAGCAGCGGAGTGTCGGTGTTTGTGGAAATCGACCCCCAAAATTTAAGTTAGCAAACTATGGCATTTTAAAAAGGTTTGTGCTAAACTACTTATATAGAAAGGAGAATTATGGCTACGCTAAAAATATTAACTTATGAAAACGACCTTCTTCACAAAGTCTGCAAAAATGTCACTCACTTTGACGAAAATTTGTGGAGTTTGTTGGATGATATGAAGCAAACGTTGCACGCCTCCTCGGGCGTTGGTTTAGCAGCGCCGCAAATAGGCGTCTTAAAGCGCGTCTTCATAATTTTTGTGAACAACAACTTTTTTGAAGTCATCAACCCCAAAATCTTGAAAACCAGCGGTAGTCAATGCTCTCAGGAAGGATGCCTTAGCATTCCCGGAAAGTTCGCCGAAGTCACTCGACCCAAAACCGTTTCGCTAGAATTTTTCGACCGTTTTGGCAACAAACTAACACTGTCAGGCTCTGACCTTTTGGCACGTGCCATTCTGCACGAAAACGACCATCTAAATGGCATCTTGTTCACCGAATATTTAAAAGGTGGCAATCGATGAAAGTAGTTTTTTTAGGTTCCTGCGACTTTTCGCTTATTGTGCTAAAAGCCCTTCTCGCCAGTTCTCATCAGGTGGTGTGCGTCGTTACAAACGTCGATGCAAAAAGAAATAGAGGGCAGCAACTATGCTTCAACTCCGTCAAAAAGTTTGCTTTGTCAAAAGACATTCCTGTTTTACAATTCAAAAATATCAGCAAAGAAGGATTTTCTTCCATAAAATCTTTTTCGCCCGACGTCCTTGTCACTGCCAGTTTCGGACAAATTTTAAGACAAAACATCTTGGAACTTGCCCCTTTTGGAGTCGTCAACGTCCATGCCTCGCTGCTTCCGAAATACCGTGGCAGTTGCCCCATAAACCGTGTTTTGATGCAGGGCGAAACGATTACTGGAATAACCATAATGCAAACGGCGCTCGGCATCGATTCAGGCGACTTAATCTCCCAAGAAACACTGGAAATTTTGCCCGAAGAAACGGCTGGCGAACTTACCCTAAGATTGGCGACTCTTGGTGGCAAACTGCTGGTCAGCACCCTTTCTTCCATCAAAGATAACACCGCCACTTTCACCGCCCAAAAGGAACAAGAAGCCACCTATTTTCCCCTGCTTTCCAAAGAAGAAACTAAACTTAATTTCTCTAAAACCGCTGTTCAAATAACCAATTTGGTGCGAGGCTTGTCCCCTTGTCCTGCTGCTTTCACCACAATTTTTGGCAAAATACTAAAAGTGTTCAAAGCCACCCCTATCTCTTCTTTCCCCGACTTAAATTTAACAGATTTTAATGAAGGAGAAGTGGTGAAGTCCACTGGCAAAACAGGGCTTATCGTTCGGTGCAAAGACGGCTTTGTCCGCTTGGACATTGTGCAACTGGAATGTGGCAAAAAGATGCCTTCCACTTGTTTTTTAAACGGTTGCAAAATCCCTGTCGGCACAAAACTTTAAAAGGAAAAAATGAAAGAATCTCTCCTTGGCAAAACTCTTGCTGAACTCAAAGACATTTTAATCTCACTTGGCGAACCCAAATTTCGCGCCGAGCAAATTTTTTATGAACTCCAAAACGGTAAAACGCTCGCCGAAATGTCCAATGTCCCACACGCCCTCACCGCCACGTTACTGCACCAATTCGACGACACTTTTCCCCTTATCAAAATGGTTAAAAAATCCCTCGACGGCACTCAAAAGTTTCTTTTCGAATTCAGTGACGGCAATCTTGTAGAAGGAGTTTTGATGAGTTACAACTTCGGCAACACCCTTTGTGTGTCCACTCAGGTGGGCTGCCGAATGGGTTGCAAATTTTGTGCTTCGGGGCTGGATGGACTGGTTAGAAACTTAAATACCGCAGAACTGATTTCTCAAATAATTGTCGTCAACAAGCGCCTTTCAGGCAGCGTGAAAGAACGAAAAATCACCAATATTGTGCTTATGGGCAGTGGAGAACCGCTTGATAACTTTGAAAATGTAACAAAGTTTTTCGCCCTTGCCACTGACAAACACGGCCTAAATTTCAGCGAACGCAATTTGTCACTCTCCACTTGTGGCATTCCCGACAAAATTCGTGCCCTTGCCGACAGTGGCAGGCAAATCCATCTTTGTATCTCACTTCACGCCCCAAATGACGCTATCCGCCGCCAAATTATGCCCACGGCAAAAGCCTACAAAATCAGCGAAATCCTTGCTGCATCTGACTACTATGCCACCAAGACCAATCGCCGCATTTTGATTGAATATATCTTGATTAAAAACTTAAATTCCAAACGGGAACACGCCTTGGAACTAGCGAAAAAACTCTCCGGCAAAAACATCCTTGTCAACCTAATAACCCTAAACGAAGTGAAGGAAAGTTCCCTAAAAGCCGCGTCAGAAGCCGTCACCAGCGCCTTTGCTGCCGTTCTCAAATCTTACGGCATTTCGGTCACTCTCCGTCGCAGCCTTGGCTCCGACATTGACGGTGCCTGTGGTCAGCTTCGTCGTCGTCATCTCTCTTCCGACACTTCAAAACAATGATTTTTAGCCCTTTTTTAATCGCTCAATTAAATTGTTCTTGTCCCATTTTTATGTTAAAATAATCGTATTAAAAAGGAGAAAGAATGATTATTATCTCGGCATCCACCAACCCACCAAAATTATCCGACTTGCCCGCATATATCGAAAAACTAAACACCACCGCAGTGGATTATATTCACTGTGATGTTATGGATGGACAGTTTGTCCACGCCGTCACTTTTTCTCACAAAACAGTGGCGCAAATCAAAAAATTGACCCCTAAGCCTCTGGACGTGCACTTGATGACCACCAATCCGCAAAAGACTTTCAAAAAATATATCGCCGCTGGTGCCTCCATTCTTACCGTCCATTTTGAAGTGTTCAAAAACAAGAAAAAACTCCTTTCTTTGCTCTCCAAAATACGCAAACACGGTGCCTTCGCCGGTGTTAGTTTTCGTCCTTCCACTCCCATTAAAGAGGTGCTTTTCCTTGCCCCTTTTTGCGATGTTTTTCTTGTGATGAGTGTAGAGCCCGGCAAAAGCGGTCAACAATTTCTGCCCGTCACCTTTTCCCGTCTTGCAGAAATTAAGAGATATTTAAAAGCAAATTCGCTTGAAGTAACCATCGAAATCGACGGCGGAGTAACCGGCGAAAACCTTCCTGAACTCATAAAAAAGGGTGCCGATATGGCGGTTATGGGCAATCATCTTTTCACCGCAAAAAATCTTTTAGAAACCGTTGCGAACTTAAAGGCATTGTAACAAAAAACTTTCTCTTCATCATAAACTATTTTAAAAAAGAGGGGAAGAATGAAAATCATTTGCATTAAGGCGCCACGAGGCACAAAACTTCTTTTAAAGATGCTGTTTAAAAAACACTACATAAAATTCGAATTCCAGCCCTAACTTTAAAACTTTTAGTTGCAAAATCTTAAAAATTGGTGTATCATCGTTTCAAAGCAAAGAAAGATAGGTGGTCTTTTTTTGTTTGTAAAGGAAACACTATGTTCGTTAAAACATCAAACGCTTTCGGAGACATAACCATAGATAACAATGCAATCGCCGTCGTTGCGGGGTTCAACGCCCTTGAATGCTACGGCGTGGTCGACCTTGTGTCTCGCAGCACTAAGGAAAACTTTGGCGAACTCTTCAAAAACCGCTCTTTCGCACGCGGTGTTAAAATTGTAAGTTCAAACAACCATATCACAGTCGA
This sequence comes from uncultured Christensenella sp., assembly GCA_964545115.1. Taxonomy (GTDB): domain Bacteria; phylum Bacillota; class Clostridia; order Christensenellales; family UBA1242; genus UBA7862. The sequence goes on from CAZJEU010000023.1 coordinate 5,879, forward strand.
CCTCAACGTCATTTTGAAATATGGCGTGTCCATCACCGCCGTCGCCGACAGCATCAAAAGCACAGTCAAATACAGTGTGGAGAAATTCACCGGAATGATTGTCGATGCCGTAAATATCAAAGTCATTGGAGTCAGAGTCTGACTTTTCCCTAGGCTGAGGCCATCTCAGCCTAAATTTTGCGTTTTTAACAAAGGGGGCTTAAATTGCAAAAATCAATTAACGGAGCAATGTTCAGGA
>CAZJEU010000023.1:6216-8305 GCA_964545115.1 uncultured Christensenella sp.
TTTTAACAAAGGGGGCTTAAATTGCAAAAATCAATTAACGGAGCAATGTTCAGGAAAATGTTTCTTGTTGCCTCGAAATTGCTCGAAGAAAATAGACAATATGTAGATTCGCTAAACGTCTTTCCGGTGCCCGATGGCGACACCGGCACAAATATGAACCTCACTTTCAAATCTGCCATAAAAGAAGTGAACGAATGCGTAAACAACAACTTCGACTCACTCTCCGAGGCCGTCACCAAAGGCGCACTTCGTGGCGCTAGGGGCAACTCGGGCGTTATCTTATCGCAAATTTTGAAAGGGATGTCCACCGTTTTTCGCCAATGCACCGAAGTCAAAACCAAAGACTTTGCCCGTGCACTCAAAGAAGGCTCCGACATTGCCTACAAAGCCGTCACCAAGCCCAAAGAAGGCACCATTCTCACTGTCATTCGTGTTATGAGCGAATACTCCCAGAGTTCCAGCAAAAAATATAGCGACTTCGACACCTTCCTTAGAGATTTATTGGACAAAGGCGAAGAAGTTTTGCTTCAAACCCCCGAACTTTTGCCCGTGCTTAAAAAGGCAGGAGTGGTGGACGCTGGCGGCAGAGGTCTATTGGTCATCTTCACAGGTTTTTATAAAGCCCTAACCAACGAAGACGCCCTCACCGAAGAAGCGACCGACCCCGTCATTGCCTACGAAAAAGACAGAAATATCCACGCCACCATCGCCAGCATGGCGGAGATTCAGTTCGCCTATTGCACCGAATATATGATAATAAATATGCACAAAAAGACCACCCAAAGCGACATCGACAAACTGCGAGAGCGGCTGGTGGAGTTGGGCGACTCGGTCATCTGCATAGGCGACCTTAGCCTTGTCAAAGTGCACGTCCACGCCAACGAACCGAACAAAGCCCTAGGTTACGCGCTGGAACTGGGCGAAATCACCAATGTCAAAATTGAAAATATGCTGGAACAAAACAGAGAACTTATAAAAGAAAAAAGCAAAAAAGAACCTGCCAAACCCATGGGCATCGTTTCGGTGGCAGCGGGAGACGGTTTTGCCGTATTATTTAAAGATTTGATGGTGGACTATATCATCAAAGGCGGACAAACTATGAACCCCAGCGCAAATGACGTCGCCGAAGCAGTGGACAAAATCAATGCCGACACCGTTTTCGTCCTGCCAAACAACAAAAACATTGTGCTTGCAGCCGAACAGGCAAAAGATTTAACCAAGAAAAACATCGTAGTCATTCCCACTCGCAGCATCCCCGAAGGCATTTCTTCTTGTCTTTCTTTCAACCCCGATGCCAGTGTGGACGAAAACACCGAAGCCATGCTTGCCTCAATGCAAAATGTTAAAACGGGCAGTGTAACCTATGCCGTGCGTGACACCCACGTCGATGGCTTCGACCTTAGCGTGGGAGAAATCATCGGGCTGGACAACAGTTCCATTCTCGCAAAAGGCAAAGACGTCACGGGCACCGTGCAGGAACTGGTCTCTAAACTGATGGACGACAACACCGTAAACGTCACGCTGTTCTATGGCTCCGACATAAACGAAGACGACGCCCTAAAACTTCAAGAAAAACTTCAAAACCTTCATCCCCAATGCGAATTTAACGCCGTCTGTGGCGGACAACCCGTCTATTATTACATTCTCTCCGTCGAATAATACAAATCTCAAACAGCAACTTCACCGTCGAATAATAATAAACTTCAAACAGCAATCCCATCATAAAATAATAATAAACTCCAAACAGTAAACTCATCACCGAATAATAATAAATTCCAAACAGTAATCTCACCGTCGAATAATAATAAATCATTAAACAGCAAACATTTCTTTCTTTTCGTAAGGTCGTGACCGCCCGACTTACCCTTTTTACTCTTGCAACATTACTCTTGCATTTAGAGGCTAAAAAAGCCCAAATCGCTTGGTTTTGGAAGGTTTTCTCTTTAAAAATAGCAAAAAGGCAAGAAAAAAAAAGAAAAAGCGATAAAGTGCAGTATATATAGATTAGTTGATATTTTTAGGGAGTTTGTGAGACTTTTGGCAAATTTTGGATTTCCCGCCGAGTTTATCGAAGAGTTAAAAAGGCGAA
>CAZJEU010000024.1:0-8253 GCA_964545115.1 uncultured Christensenella sp.
CTTTTCTCATACTTTTTGTCGGATTGAGAGTTGCCTTGGCTAAATGCGCCTACTTTTTTGGGTTTTGCTTGGCTTTGGCGGCGACGAGGAGCACGATTTCGCCTTCGTGCTGAGATTTCGCTTCCAGAAAGGTGCGGGGCTTTTCCGTTACTTCACCATACATTTTGATGGAGAGTTTGCAATAGTCTCGCAGGTAATGACTGGCGGTATAAAACGCTTCTTCCACGGTTTTGCCTTGGCAAAAGAGACGCAAATCGTCGAAAGCGACGATGTAGTTTTCGTTCTCTTTGTCGTGATAGAAGACTGCGGGGAAAATATAATCCATAATTGTCACCTTTTTCAAGAATAATTTTAGCATAAGACTTTTTTTATGTCCATTAAAATAAAAGAAAAAACCACTTTGCAGTGGTTTTCTTTTTTAAAAATTTATTTTAACAACGAAGGTTCAGAAGTAATTGGAGATTTTTTCCTTCCACCAAGATTTAGTTCGTTTTTCAAAAATTTTTCGAGTAACTCTTTTGGCCCGTGGTGCGGAATGCCGTCAATCATAATTGAGACATAGGGACCTTGTTCGTAACAGATTTTTTTGAGTTCTTCCGAAGTCTGGGCAAGAGTGTGACCTTCAGGGCAATAAAGCTTCCCCATTTCTTTTAATCTGCTGACGGCCTCTTTGTCGGAAATTCCAAATTTATCGATATTGCTCATTTTTCTCTCCTTCTGTGGTGATAAAATTGTTTCAACGATGTTATTTTAGCACAGGTTATGGCAGTTGTCAATATGGGAAATTTTGGTAATTTTTAAAAAAAGCAGAAAAAATCTCACCCGAAAAGTGAGATTTTAAAATTACTCGGTTTTAAGCGAATCGGCAGTTTTTTTACTGTCTCTTTCTTTTTCCTGTCTGGACAGCCAGTCTTGTGCAATTTGAGGGAAAATATCTCTGTATGCTTTGATGCCTGTGCCTGCGGGAATGAGTTTGCCAATCATAATATTTTCCTTTAAACCTTCTAACTTATCAATTTTGCCTTTGATGGCGGCCTCGGTAAGCACGGCAGAAGTTTCTTGAAAGGAGGCTGCCGAAAGAAAGGATTCGGTGTTTAGAGAGGCTTTTGTAATACCCAAAATAACGCGTTTGGCGATGGCGGGGCGTTTGCCGTTTGAGAGAAGTTCCATATTGGTTTCTTCATATTGCTGAATGTCTAGCATATTTCCGGGAAGAAGGTCACTGTCGCCGGGGTCTTCAATCTTAACTTTTCTGAGCATTTGCTTGATGATGATTTCGACGTGTTTGGCATTGATTCTGACGTCTTGCAATCGATAGACGCCCAACACTTCTCTAAGCAGATATTCCTGAACTCCTTTGAGTCCACGCACTCGCAAAATGTCGCTGGGGAAGATGGAGCCACTGGTTAGGCATTGTCCCACTTCGACAGTGTCGCCCGTTTTGACCAACAGAATGGTTTTATTTTTGGGTGGTGTCATATATTCTACGTCGCCTTCGCTGGTGGAAGACACGACGATGCTATATCTTTCGCCTGACTCTGTTACTTTAACTTTGCCACTGACTTCGGCAATGATGGACTCGCCTTTGGGACGGCGGGCTTCAAAAATCTCTTCCACTCGAGGAAGACCTTTGGTGATGTCGGCTTCTGCCGTGACGCCACCAGAGTGGAAGGTTCTCATTGTGAGCTGGGTGCCCGGTTCGCCGATGCTTTGAGCAGCGATGACACCGACGGGTTCGCCAACATTTACAAGCAAGTTGTTTGCCATATTTCTGCCATAGCATTTGGCACAGACGCCTTGCTTGGCTTTGCAGGTTAGCAGCGTGCGAATGTTTACCTGAGTGATGCCTGCTTGCACAATCTTTTTGGCTTGTGTGGGGGTTATCATTTCGTTGGCGGAAGCAAGGAGTTCCTTAGTTTGCGGATTATAGACATTTTCCACACTGACTCTGCCTGAAATTCTGTCTTCTAATTTTTCAATAACAGTTTTATCTTCCACTAATTCAGAGACTATCATTCCCTTTGGCTGTTCGCCAAGAGCGCTGAAACAGTCTTCTTCGGTGACTACTACTTCCTGAGCAACGTCGACAAGACGGCGGGTGAGATAGCCTGATTCTGCTGTTTTAAGAGCGGTATCGGCAAGACCTTTTCTGCCACCACGGCTGGAAAGGAAATAGTCTATGGGAGAAAGCCCTTCACGGAAGCAAGATTTGACAGGAATATCAATTTTTAAGCCTGAGGCACTTGCCATAACGCCACGCATTCCGCAAAGTTGGTTAATCTGAACGGGGTTGCCGCGAGCGCCCGATACTGTCATCATTTTGACTGGGCTATATTCGCCAAGGCTATCCATAACGGCATTTTTCACTTTGTCGGTGGTTTCGTTCCAGATGGCAATGTTTTTGGAAATTTTTTCTTCAAAGGCGATGAGTCCGCGTTTGTAAGCTTTTTCGTTTTCCAACACTCTGGCATCGGCATCGGCGATTAGAGTCTTTTTTTCTTTGGGTTCTTTCATATCATAAACGTTGATTGTAAGCGCCCCGATTGTGGAATATTTGTAGCCTAAGTCTTTAATTTTATCGAGCATAATGACTGTGGGAGTGGAGCCAAGCGTGTTGTAAGTGGCAGAAATGATAACACCTAGTGTCTTTTTGTCCACTACGCCTTCCACTTCATATCTAAGAGCATTTTCTTTTAACGTTCTGTCCACCAATCCAATGTTTTGGGGCAGGCAGCGATTGAAAAGAATTCTGCCGACAGAAGTTACGACATTGCCTACCAATTTTTCACCATTGAAATCTACCTTGCGCCTAACCAAAATTTTCGATTGCAATTCAAGGTTTTTGGTTTGATACGCCATAATGGCTTCGTCTTCGTCTTTATAGTAAGAGCCTTCATTGAGAGAGTTTGGTTTGTCGATAGTCATATAGTAGCAACCTAGCACAATGTCTTGTTGAGGGGTCATAACGGGGTTTCCGTCTGCTGGTTTTAAGACGTTGTTTGATGCCAACATAAGCATTCTTGCTTCGGCTCTGGCTTCGATAGAAAGCGGAATGTGAACGGGCATTTGGTCTCCGTCGAAGTCGGCGTTGAAACCTGCACAGACAAGGGGGTGAAGTTTGATGGCTCTGCCTTCCACCAACACTGGTTCAAAGGCTTGAATGCCTAGACGGTGAAGTGTGGGGGCACGGTTTAAGAGCACGGGATGGTCTTTAATAACTTCGTCCAATACGTCCCAGACAACAGGTTTTTCTCGTTCGATAAGTCTTTTTGCACTTTTGATATTATGCGATTCGTTCATTTCAACTAACCTTTTCATAATGAAAGGTTTGAAGAGTTCGAGTGCCATTTCTTTGGGCAGGCCACATTGATAAATTTTGAGTTCTGGCCCCACCACAATGACGGAACGACCGGAATAGTCCACACGCTTACCTAACAAGTTTTGGCGGAAGCGCCCTTGTTTGCCACGAAGCATTGCTGTAAGACTTTTTAGGTCACGAGATTTGGGGCCTTGCACTGCTTTGCCTCGTTTGCCGTTTTCAATAAGTGCGTCGACAGCCTCTTGTAGCATTCGCTTTTCGTTGCGGATAATAACGTCGGGAGCACCCAATTCAATGAGTTTTTTAAGACGATTGTTGCGGTTGATAACGCGTCTGTAAAGGTCGTTTAGGTCGCTGGTGGCGAAACGTCCGCCGTCCAACTGCACCATAGGACGAAGGTCGGGCGGGATGACAGGAATGACATCAAGAATCATCCACTGAGGCTTGTTGCCACTTTTAATAAAGTTGTCCACAATCTCCAATCTTTTGACGGCTTTAAGTTTCTTTTGCCCTTTGGAAGTTTTAACAATTTCTTTAAGTTCAGTATATTCTTTTTGAAGGTCTACTTCGCTGAGAAGTTGCTTTATTGCTTCGGCGCCCATTCCTGCTTTGAAGGAGTTGGGACCCAATTCTTCAATGGCGTCACGATATTCCTTGTCCGAAATAATTTGTTTGTAGGTGAAAGGAGATTGTTTGGGGTCAAGAATGATATAGTTTACATAATATAGGACTTGCTCCAAAGTTTTTGGAGTGATGTCTAACAAAACACCTATGCGAGAAGGTATGCCTCTGAAAAACCAGATGTGGCTGACAGGAGTGGCAAGGTCGATATGTCCCATTCGCTCTCTTCGCACTTTGGAAGTGGTGACTTCCACGCCGCATTTGTCGCAGATGACACCTTTATAACGAATACGCTTGTATTTACCACAAAAGCATTCCCAGTTTTTTCTGGGTCCAAAAATGCGCTCGCAAAAAAGCCCGTCCCTTTCAGGTTTGAGCGTGCGATAGTTTATGGTTTCAGGTTTGGTGACTTCGCCATAACTCCATTCTCTTATTTTTTCGCTCGACGCAATGCCAATGCGCATAGAGTCAAAATTGTTAAGTTCAAACATACAAAATCTCCTTAAAATGGTTGGGTTTATTCAAAATCGTCGAACAGAGAATCTTCATCAAAATTTTCGAGAATGTTTTCGGTGTCCGTTTCTGTTTGGGCTGCTGCTGAGAGAAGTTCTTCGTGGGCTTCGTCAAAGTTAAGTTCAATATCTTGCACTTGCTCTTTGGGTTTGACGACGAAAGGCACTGTTTCGGAGTCGTCACTGGCAAGTTCGCTGAGCGATACTTCTTGTCTTTCTTCGGTGAGAATGCGGATGTCCAATCCCAGACTTTGGAATTCCTTTATCATAACTTTAAAGGATTCGGGGATGCCCGGTTCGGCAATGGGATAGCCTTTGACAATTGCTTCATACGTTTTGTTTCTGCCGGAGACGTCGTCCGACTTGACTGTCAACATTTCTTGCAGAAGGTGGCTGGCGCCATAGGCTTCCAATGCCCAGACTTCCATTTCGCCAAATCTCTGCCCGCCGAACATTGCTTTGCCGCCCAGTGGTTGTTGGGTGACAAGAGAGTAAGGACCTGTGGAACGAGCGTGCATTTTGCTGTCCACCATGTGGTCTAGTTTGAGCATATACATTGTGCCCACTGTAACTCTGTTTTCAAAAGGTTCACCTGTGCGACCGTCGTAGAGCACCATTTTTCCGTCTTCTTCAAAATTATGTTCTTTCATAAGGTGGAAAATTTCGTCTTCTCGGATGCAGTCAAATGCGGGTACTGCCACTTTCCAATTAAGCGCTTTTGCCACTCTGCCCAGCAACACTTCCAACACCTGACCAACGTTCATACGACTGGGAATGCCCAGTGGATTTAAGACTATATCAACGGGAGTGCCGTCGGCAAGATAGGGTAAGTCGGCAAGTGGAAGCACACAACTGACAACACCTTTGTTGCCGTGTCTGCCCGACATTTTGTCGCCAACTGATAGTTTGCGTTTTTGAGCGACGTAGACTTTGACCATCATATTTACGCCCGGTTCAAGTTCGTCTTTATTTTTCCTTGTGAACACTTGCACGTCCACGACTATGCCGCCGCGACCGTGTTGGACACGTAGAGAAGTGTCTCTGACTTCCCTTGCCTTTTCGCCAAAGATAGCACGAAGGAGGCGTTCTTCGGGGGTAAGTTCGGTTTCTCCCTTAGGAGTAACTTTGCCTACGAGAATGTCGCCAGTGCGCACTTCGGCTCCGATGCGGACAATGCCGTTTTCGTCAAGATTTTTCAAGGCTTCATCGCCAAGGTTGGGAATGTCGCGTGTAATTTCTTCATCGCCCAATTTGGTGCTGCGGGCTTTGCTTTCTTCCACTTTTAAAGTGATGGAAGTGAAGATGTCTTCTCTGACAAGGCGTTCGGAAATGAGAATGGCGTCTTCGTAGTTATAGCCTTCCCAGTTCATATAGGCGATTGTCATATTTTTGCCCAGTGCCAACTCTCCGTCTTTGGTGGAAAAGCCGTCGGCAAGGATGTCATCTTTTTCCACTCGTTGATTTTTGATGACAATAGGTTTTTGGTTTATGCAGGTGTCCTGATTGGTCTTTGCAAATTTAAGTAAGGAATAGACGTCTGTTTCGCCGTCGTCTGTTTTAACCCGAATTTCGCTGGCACAAACATAGGTAACAAAGCCTGCATTTTTGCACAAAACCATTGAACCACTATCGACCGCAACTTTATGCTCCATGCCGGTGGCAATTATAGGGGCTTCGGAACGAATGAGCGGAACGGCTTGTCGCTGCATATTTGAGCCCATAAGCGCACGAGAAGTATCGTTGTTTGCCAAAAAAGGAATGAGAGAAGTGGCGGCGGACACCAATTGTTTGGGTGAAACGTCCATATAGTCCACTTCGTTTGCGCTCACTTCAATGACGGAGTCTTTGCGTCTGACAATGATGCGTGAATTTATGAATTTGCCGTCTTTACTAAGCGGCTCGGTTGCTTGCGCTACACAACAATTTTCTTCTTCGTCTGCCATAAGGTAGACCACTTCGTTTGTGACGATGCCTTTTTCTTTGTTCACCACTTTCAGAGGAGAGAGCAAAAAGCCATATTCATTTACTTTGCTGAACGTTGCAAGTGAGTTAATCAGTCCGATGCCGGGGCCTTCGGGAGTTTCTATGGCACAAATTCTGCCGTAGTGTGAATAGTGAATGTCACGAACTTCGGCTGTGGCACGTTCCTTTTTAACACCACCGGGACCGACTGCGGAAATCTTTCTTTTTTGAGTCAATTCACTTATGGGGTTGACTTGGTCCATAAGTTGAGAGAGTTGTGAACTGGCAAGGAAATCTTTGAGCGCTTTATTTATAGGTCTGGCATTGATGACCGAAGAGGGGTTGACTGTGCTTAGGTCTTGTGCTTGAAGCGTTTCTCGCACGACTCCGGCAAGTTTGTTCACACCGCTGCGGAAGGCATTTGCCATAAGTTCGCCCACGGTGGCGATGCGTCTGTTGGCAAGATGGTCGATATTATCAATTTCGCCAATGCCGTCGTTAAGCCCAAGATGATAGCTGAAAGTGGCGATAATGTCGTCCATAGTCAGCTGAAAACTCATCAATTCTTTGGCGTTAAGGCTGATTGCTTGCAAGCGGTCTTCTTTGGTTTTGTTTTCTTTAAGAATTCTTTGAAGGACAGGATAATGAACTTTTTCCGAGATACCCAGTTGACGTTCGTCGCAAGGGAAAATGGCGGACAGGTCTACTCGATTGTTCCCTACAATTTTGTGAGGGACAAAATTTTCGCCGTCCATTTTGAATTCGCCTTTGAAGGTTTTTGCTCGCACCCACACTTCGTTGATGCCTGCGTTTTGAACTTTCTTAGCCACTTCACGAGAGATTATCTCGCCATCTTTAACGACTGTTTTATTATCGATTTTTATGTCGCCAAAAGCAGTTTCGCCTGTCATTCGAGTGGCAATGGAGAGTTTTTTATTCAGTTTATATCTGCCCACTTTGGCAAGATTGTAATATTGCGGAGTGAAAAAGAGTGAATTTATAAAGTTATAGGTGGCTTCGGCACTGGGGATTTCGCTGGGACGCATTTTTTTGCTCAGTTCAATGAGTGCTTCTTCCTGTGTTTCCTGAATTTCTTTTTCCAGAGTATTAAGTATTATGGGATGATTGCCAAAAATTTCGGCAATTTGAGGAGAGGTGTAGCCAAAGCATTTTAAAAACACGCCAAGGGTCACTTTGCTGCTACGGTCGACCACCACTCTTAAAATATCGCTGGCGTTTTGTTCCAACTCTACCCAAGTGCCACGTGTTGGAATGATGTTTGCACCAAAGACCCATTTGCCTGTTTTGTCTTGTTCCTTTCCATAATAGACACTGGGGGAACGAATTATTTGGCTGACGACCACTCTTTCGATGCCGTTGAAGATGAAGGAACCTTCTTCTGTCATCAAGGGAATGTCTCCCAAAAATACTTCCTGCTCCACCACTTCTCCGTCTTCCTTTCTGACAAGGCGGACGCGTGCTTTTAGAGCGACTGAATAGGTGATGCCTTTTCGTTTGCATTCAATTTTGGAATATTTGCTGGTGGGGTCGAGTGTATAGTCAACGAAATAAATCTCCGCTTTGCCGGAATAGTCGACAATGGGCGAAAATTCTTCTAAAATCTCGGCGATGCCTTGTTCAAGAAAACGCTTGAAAGCATCTTTTTGAATGGAGATGAGATAAGGCATCTCGATGGGTTCGTCAATTTTCGAAAAATTTATCCTTTCGACTTTCCCAAATTTTGTCTTTTTAAAAGTAACGTTTGACTGTGCCATTTTGACTCCTATAAAATAATTTTACAGCAATAATTATTCGAACTAGATGATTTTCGATTGACGG
>CAZJEU010000025.1:0-1424 GCA_964545115.1 uncultured Christensenella sp.
TTGAATAACATTGACATATCTTTGCAGATAAAAGATTTTATAAAAAATTTATAATTACATCACGCCCTGTCTTTCCTGAAATTGCTTTCTGGCATTATAACGCTGATTAAAGCGAGTTATTCTACCATTTATGCTTTCCAGACTTTCTTTTTTGTCAAGGTCATCTGTTGTTTGAACAAGTGTTTCAATGCGGTTTTTCACTTCCAACAATTCATTTCCCCGAGAAGAAGAGTCTTTCAAAATCTCTGAAATCGCTTGTTTACAAATGGTCGAAACGGTGCTATTTTCGCTTTTGTCCATCTCTTCTTTAATCTTAATCAACGAATCTATAATGATGTCATAACGGTCAACGTCTGAAAGTCCTTGACTTGAATCTAAATTATTCATTTTTCCCTCTTGCATGTAAAATTCCGGAGCGACTTTATTTTCAATTTAAAAGTTTTTACCCTTAAAAATTCTATTTTTATTCAAAAATATTCATCAAAAAAGCACTGCTCTCATATACTTTTTTATTCTATTATCTAAGCCCCTTTGCTGTCAAGCGAAAGAAAATCAAATGTAAAAACTTGTCCTTGACAGCTCTCATTTTTGAGAGTATAATACTTTCAACATCGCGGAGTGGAGCAGTTGGCAGCTCGCTGGGCTCATAACCCAGAGGTCGTAGGTTCGAGTCCTTCCTCCGCAACCACTTATTAAAGCGTCCTTGTGACGCTTTTTTGTTAAAATTTTTATTTTTTAACCCTAAAATCCAATTTTTTTATTTCACTTCATAAAATCCAGCGAAATATTACCATAATTGCGACTATCCACCACCTTGTGAAAAAAAGGATTTTCGCTGTCTTTGTCACGTTCTAAAATAATTGACCCTCCTTTCTCTAAAAGCCCTAATTTAAAAATCTGAGAAAGAGCAAGCTTTGCCAATTGCCCTTCAAAAGGCGGGTCAAGAAAAATAAGGTCAAAACGTTTTTTGTCTTTGTCGAGTTTTTTTAACACTTCGAAAAAATCTCCAACGTGCAAAGCATAGTTTTCGGCCCGCAATTTTTCTAAAAACTTTTGAAGGCTCTGCATATTTTTTTTGTCAACATCCACGAAATCAATACTCTTCGCATCACGTGAAAGACATTCCAGCCCGAACGCTCCACTTCCACAAAACAGGTCCAAACACCGTTTGCCAGACACTTTAAATTGTAAAATATTGAAAAGACTCTCTTTCACTCTATCAAGCGTCGGGCGAACAAGCCCCCCTTTTGGCGACGGAATGACAACTCCGCGATATTTCCCTGAAATTATTCTCATAAAAAGATTATACTTCTTTTCTCTCTCACTGTTAATCTTTTTTTTCGGACATAATGCTTTCTTTGCTTAAAGAATTGAAATTTTATGCGATTTGATGTAATATATTTTTGTTTATGAAAAATTTAAGT
>CAZJEU010000025.1:1434-8072 GCA_964545115.1 uncultured Christensenella sp.
CTGATATAATCATTTAAGTTGGTTACCTTGTAAAATCAAAACAGTATTTTTGTTTATGAAAAATTTAAGTGATTTAGAAAAAAATACGCTGGAAAAAATCTTAAAACAATTTCATCGAAATAACGAACTTCTAACTTACGAAGAAGTTTTATCAGACAGAACGCTCACCACGAAACTTCTAAAAGAAAATGCTCGAATGCAAGAGATTGTTTATCTAAGCGAAACTCCAAACAAAAATGAAGAAAATCAAACCATTCTTCACAGACTTTTAAGAGAGTTCCGTGGCGAAATAGAAGAAATTGTTGTGGAATTCTTTTGCCGCGACAAAAACTTTTTCCTGCTAGAATTACTAAAACAGCACTTTCTTAAAATCTGTCAAGAAAACCATTTTGAACACTCCTTTATAAAAGATAATTCTCTTCTGACGGTTGTCGGCATCGGGGCGCTAGAAAGGTTCGAACGTGAAAAAGGCAAATATAGGGGCATCCAAAAAAATAAAATTGAAGATGTCTTGGTTTTTGTCTATCTCGCCCCAAAAAGAGAAGATTATAGTTTTTTAGACTCCGAACTAAAAATAGAATTTTTTCACTCCTCAGGCGCTGGTGGACAAAACGTGAATAAAGTGGCAACAAGCGTGCGAATAACACATCTAAAATCGGGTTTAACCGCTGTTTGTCAAGATGAACGCTCTCAATTGCAAAACAAAAATAAAGCGATGAAACTGCTTGTAAAAAGGGTAAATGCTCATTATGAAAACCTTTTCTTAAAAGCACAAAAACAAGAAAAAACTGCTCAAAAAAAATTGATGATAAAAGTTAAAAAAGTGATTGATTACAAAGATAGCTTATCAGAAAATCTCTTTGATGGTGGTGAAAATGGCTGAAAATCTTGTTAAAATCAAAGTGAATACTTCGAAAATTGTGCTTTCCAGCGAAAGTTGTCTATATAAAACAGAGAGTTTCTTAAAAAAGACCAAATATCTTTCAAATATAGACTTTTTTCTAAGCAAAATTGCCGAAGGACTTATAAAAAATATCTCTTCATTTGCCCTAAAACAGGACTTTAAAACGCCCGATTTGATGAATTGTTTTCAAGTGGAAACAGAAGATAAAGCTTTTGTTTTTTTGATAAAAATGGGCGGGCAATTGACAAATCTTAATCAAAATGACCTTGTTTTTTTCGACTATTTGCCCACCGGTCAGCAACTTCGCCAAAACGACCAACGACTAAATGACTATCTCAAACTGCACTCTACCTTTAATATTTGCGTAAAATCTGTCAAAAATTTAGTCAAAAAAGAAGAGTTTGAAAAACTCTATTTGCTCTCCAATTCCTCGGGTATAAATTTACCGAAATTGACCACCGAGCAACTTGATATCGTGCGCACAATGGACCAAAATGTGGTGGTGCAAGGCGTAGCAGGCAGTGGAAAAACCAATGTCTGCATCGATAAAATCATTTTTTCTTCTTGTCAAAACTATGGTGGACGCCTACTATATTCCACCTATTCTCGTGGACTTTTGATGGACACCGAACTTAAAATCGACGCCTTCAAACGCGAACTTATTGACTTTGAAAAAGCTGTTAAAGAAAATAATGTGGAGTTTCTAGACGCAAATCACAAAAGGGCGCTTGAAAACAAATTCGGCATCTTTTTTTTCAGTGACGACGATGAAAAAATCTTTGAAAAAATAAACAAAATCATCGACTTTCTAGAAAATAAAATTGACTATTTCTTGATTGAAGATATTTACAGAAAAAATTTCAATAACAAAAAGACCTTCGCTGACGAAAAATTTTTTATGAAAAATTTTGTGAAGGAAAACAAAAACCATCAACTCTCAAAAGCCTTTAAAAAAGTAGAAAAATACTCTTTTGAAGTGCTTTACAAAGAAATTTTTGGAATGATTTTCGGCAACTATGCTGATGAAAGTTCCGGCGAACTTCTAAGTGAAGAAGAATATATCTCCAAAAGAACAGGCAGTTTTTCCAAAGAAGAGTGCATAGCCATCTTCCAACTTGCAAAGGAATATGCAAATTTTTTAAAACTGCGCAATCTCACCAACTTAAACTTCGCCTCGAAAGAACTTATCAAAAAGGTTGAGCAAGAATATTCCTTAACCATTCTCGATGAAGTGCAGGATTTCTCTCAGGCAAACTTGTTTTTATTCAAAAAATTATCTCTCAAACTTTTCTGTGTCGGCGACGCTTTGCAGATGATAAATCCTTCATTTTTCAATTTTGCTCACTTAAAAAATATGCTTTTTTTACCCGGAGAAATGAGCGTCAAACACCTTAGGGCAAATTTCAGAAATACCAAAAAGTTAGAAGAAGTGATAAATTCCTTAGGAGAAATTAACAAAAGTTTGTTTGGCACACACAATTTTGTGGTGAAAGGTGTCAGTGTGGACAGCACCCTAAAAACAACAGCAGTAAGTGTGTTTGAAAACGATTTTGCTTCAAAAATCGCCGCTGGAAATTTCGACAATTTCACATTTGTAACGGCAGATGACGAAAAGAAAAATAAGCTCAAAACCATACTCAAAAATCAGGAAGTCCTAACAGTCAGCGAGATAAAAGGGTTGGAAAGAAGCACCGTTGTAGCGTATAATCTGTTATCCGACAACTTTCTTAAATGGTCCACTTTACAACAAGGCAATATCGACCGCAAGCAAGCAGACGAAAACAGTGTTTACAGATACTATTTTAACCTCTTTTATGTGGGAATAACACGCGCCAAGCAAAATCTGTTTGTGGTAGAAAATAAAAAACTTCCTTTATTTGAGAGTTTTTTTAAAGAAAATTTCGACAAAAAGACCACCAGCGAAGCCATCACCCTTCTCAGTGAAATCGTCAGCCATGTGGAATTCACTGAAAATGAAATGTTAGAGAGAATTGGCGAGTTTCTTCGACTGGAACAATTTGAAAACGCAACGTGGACTGCAAATAAAATTTTGGACGACGTTTCCCGCCTTCAACAACTAACCATAATTGACATTCACGAAAAGTTCATAAAAGACGGCCGCCATCGTGAAGCAGGCATTCAGTTTTGGGAGAAAAATTTAATCGAACGCGCGCGCGACCAGTTCAGACTTTCCGGCGACGATTCTCTGCTTGAACTTCTTGATGCGTGCAGCGGAAACACTTCTGGCGGACTGGACATTGACATCGTAAATTACTTCCCCGATGTTGCTCAAAACGAAACCGCAAAAAACCTAATCCTTCGCACCATAACTTCTGATAGAGAAAATTTAAAAGAACAACTAAGAGAGATAAAAGAAAATTTTAAAAAAGGCGGAAATTAAAATGGAAAAAAACGAAATGAAAGAGTTAATCGAAGCATTCAAAGGCTACCGTGATCTCATCGGTCCCATTGCCCAAAATCTAAATGAATTTTCGGGCGCCTTTGAAGGAATGAAGGCCGATATTAAAAATTTAAATGCCACTTTCGGCGGCGATATCCAAGGAAAACTTGATAAAATCTATCAGGATTTGTCTTCTCAGGCTCAAAAATCAAAAGCCTTATCTGATGAATTGGAAAATTTTTCTCTAAAAACAAAAAATTATGTCGCCGCAATCGACGGCGTGAGTGAAGCCTTAAAAAAGATGCAGCAAAAACTTTTGACAGCCGACGAAATCGAACGAAAAGCACAGGAGCAAATCTTTCGTTTAGATAGTTTAATCGAAGAAAAAAAGAGAAATTATGATATAAAACAACTCCAAAAGAATCTTGAAACCTATAATCTCAGCGTGGAAAAAGTGAGTGAATATATAAACAAAGATGTGTCCGATGCCTTAAAACAAAGTGGCGAAATAATCGCGACTATTAAAGATAAAAATGAAAGCGTTTTCGAAACTTTGATAACCGAAAAGGACACTCTCTCCCGTCTTTTGGAAGAATATCAAAAAAACAATCTCCTTCTCAAAAAAATAGTAGAGAAAAATGATGTAAATGAAGAATATATTTTTGATGTTTTAGACAAATGGGCGGAATCAAGAAGAGTCAAAACAAAAAAATAAAAGATTCTTCATAAAGGATAGAGATGAAAAACGAGAAGAAGTCAAAAATAATAGACTGCATAAAGCAAGATAACTTGCTCTCTTTTTCTGCCATTTTCTCTGACGAAAACGACTTTAAAATCGCTTTCGGACGTTTTCCCCTCTTGTCCGTTTGTTATCTTTATAATGCAAAAAAGATTATTAAAAAATATGAGAAAAAACTCCTTTCCATCAAAAATTATATCAAACTAAGCGAACCCTTTTTTTTATATTCCCATTTTAAAAAAATCTCCGGCAAAGCCCTAAGACTCTATCTTTCTGCGTCATCAATCGTCTCTCCCCTTGAAATGCTTGCTCTTTTGCACCGTGATAGCAAAGTAAAATCTTTATTTATGCATACAGAAAGAAATGAACAAATTGAAACTAACCTTATCAAAATCTACGAGAGTTTCCACACTCAAACAGTAACAATCAAAACTGACAAAATTTATATAGGACTAAAAAGAATTTCCCCAGAAGACAAATCTTTTTTAAGTCGTTACCTTCTCATAGGACTATTGTTTGCCACGCTACTATTTTCCGCAATGTTAGCCAGCGACTTTGCTTTCGGAGGTTTAATTTTCAACCAAATAAAAGTTTATTCCGCCGCTCAATTTCAAAGCGTTCTTTTCGAAAGGTCTCACGCCACACTGCAAAATGACATAACTCTCTCAAACGAAGTCTTTCCTACCGATTTCTATGGAAAACTCGACGGCAACGGGCACACGCTTTATGTCGATTACAACGGAAAATCCCTTTTAAAAAAGAACTTCGGGATCATCAAAAATCTAAAAATAGTCTATCAAAATTTTGAAGCCGAAACTCTGCTTTCTTCTTCCGCCAGCCTTTTAACAACCGAAAACTTGGGTGTGCTTTCCAATATAAAGATCTTGTTTAAAAACAATGCTTCCGAAAGCAAAATCTCTCTTAAAATTGACAAAACAAATGATTCCTTTTTCACCGGATTCGCTCTTTCGAATAATGGAAAAATCGAAAATTGCGACATTTTTCTAGATATTTTAATTGCAGGAAGCGGCAATAAAGACTGTTATGTCAGTGCAATCGCAGGAAAAAACAACGGTGAAATCAAAAATTGCAAATTGTTAGAGAGTTCTTCCATAGAAGCGGATGAAGTCGATATTGCCGGCATTGTCGCTATAAATTTAGACAAAGGAAAAATTATAGATTGCACCAACTATGCTTCCCTTTCTCAAACAAGCGCCGAAGATAACTGGTCGCCCACAGTGGCAGGCATTGCGGCAACCAATTACGGAGAGATAATAAATTGCCGAAACGAAGGGCCACTCGTTATTGTCTCAACTTTTGCCACAGAAACCAGTGTCACCGCAGTCTGTGGTGGATTAGTCGGTTGGAATTATGGTAAAATAGCTTATAGCAAAAACAATGGAAATATTACCGTCACCACCGACGCTCTATCAATATATTGCGGAGGCATAGTCGCTTTTAATATGGTTGTCGATTTTTCTTTTGATAGTCTCAAAAGTTGCGGTGTTGAATGTCAAATTTCTGCCACAGCGACAGGCGTTTCAGCAAAAACCTACGTTGGTGGAATAGGAGGCTTTTTCCTTGGCAAACTGGAAAATTGCTTCTCGCTAGTTCAGTTTACCACTCCTTTTGATTCATCGAAAGACTTCGTAGGGCTGGCGTTCGGCTCAACAGGATATTCTATTAGCATTTATTTTAATTATCTCGCAGGTGAAAACAACTTTGTTATGCAACAATCAGGCGAGACTACTCCTCAGGTCGGCATTTTGAAAATTTTATTAGGCTCAGCGTTCTATGACGACATAAATTATATCGAAATGAATGTTTCCTTTTCTGCTGCCGAAATCACCACCAGCAGTGAAACTGAAATTAAAACTTCGGAGGTGTATTTTGAATAAAAAACTTCATAAAACTCTCACTGTTATGATCGGCACAATCGATGCTCTTTGTCTTTTGTCCTTTTTAATTTATATTATCTTAGTCGCCTGCAAAATCGCCATCTTTACTGGCACCTTTTCTATTCTTCTCTGGGTAATTTTCGGCATAAACCTAGTTGCCGCCTTATATTTTTTTATCTATCTTTTAATGCATAAAAAAAGATAGGCACTCCGTGCTATCACAAAAGAATTAAAAAACCGACGATAACTCGTCGGTCTTTTTTATTTTGTCATTTTTTCTAAAATTTTCTTCTTAGCTTCTTCAAATTCTTCTTCAGTCAAAGCACCCTTTTCTTTCATTTTCAAAAGGTTTTCAAGGTCTTTTGAATAATCAATCTGTGCAGGCGCATCTCCTTTTTGAACACTTTCTTCTGGCGTTGTTAAGTAAGGCAAAAGCGCACAAATCCCGATGGGAAAAGTGACTATCAAGACAAATATTGCCCAACCCATGCTTGTTCTGTTTCGCATCGCCGTGTCAAACTCGGTGTCATTCAAACCATTTATTTCCGAAATCTTAGAACTGGCAATAAATAGAAAAATCGAAAGGGGAATGGTAACAATGCCAATAATAAAAATTACTCCTGTAATGATAGAAAACACCTGCGCGACCGTAAAAAGCGTTTTTCTTGAATTTAGACTCATTTTTTTCTCCTTTTT
>CAZJEU010000026.1:0-7559 GCA_964545115.1 uncultured Christensenella sp.
CTGTCTTTTTAATTTTGGTAATTAGTTGATAAACTTGAAGAAATGTTGCTTTGCCGTTTTCATTGATAATAAAACCGCAATGCTTGGGTGAAATGAGAGCATTTTTGTTTCGTACGCCTTTAAGTTGGCACATTTCAATCAAAACAGGGGCGTAGTTTCGTGGCGGCTTTTTGAAAATGCTGCCAGCATTGAAGGTGCCATATGGCTGTGAAGCAAGCCGTCTTTGGAAAAACTCATTGTTTTTGCATTCTATGTTTTCAGGAGAGTCGGGCGAGAGAGAAAAGACGACTTTTAAAATGACAAACTTTTTGTCGGAAAAGAAACTGTGGCGATAGGTGAATTTAAGAGATTGAGCATTTTTGCGAAAAATCTTTTCGCCGTCAGTATAAAAAACCGTTTCCACCACTTGACCGATATCGCTGCCATAACTGCCCGAGCTCATTTTCACCGCACCGCCCACACTTCCCGGGATTCCGTAACTCCATTCCAAGCCAGAAAGCCCCCTCTTTTGGGCAAAATGATTGAGTGAAAAAAGAGAAACGCCACTGCCACAAATAATTTTGGTGCCTTGAGTGCGAATCTCTCTGAGAGAGATTTTGATAACCACTTTGTTAAAAACTTTGTCGCTCACTAACAGATTGCTACCGTTGCCAAGAATAAAATATTCTAAACGATGCTTCTTGCACAATGAAATTGCTTTTAGAAGTGAAGCGACAGACGTGATTTCTATGTAGGCTTTTATTTTTCCACCAATTTTGAAGGTGGTTAAATTTTTGAAAGTTTGGTGTTTGTCGACATGAATTTCGGGCAAGACAGTTTTCATCTCTTTAAAAAAGTTTTTGAAAGAAATTTCCATATATCTTTATATGCTTATTTTCTTTTTTTAGTTTAGGGTAAAAATAATTTTTGTTTGGAGATTTGCGCGTTTGCTTTCAGTTCTTCTGCTGAGATAAAGGCAGAAACGCTAGTTAGGGGAGAAAGCAGTGCGTTTTCAAACTCTTTCATAAAACCGTCTGAATAAATGTTTTCACTCCCAGTGGAGAAAAGTCCGAAGTGAGATAAATCTTTTTGGGCATTTTTTGAAAGCAGAAACGCCGCGAACTTTTTGGCAAAAAACATTTTGAAAGAGTTGCCACTTTCCACTGCACCGACGTATTGAACAAGGTCGGAATAACCATCAAGAAAATGATAAACGAGAGATGAAATGGAACCGTTCTCTTCTCTGTTTTTGCAACGAGCGACATCTCGGGCAGTGCCTAAGAGAGACTTTGCTTTTTTGTTTAAAAAAAGTTTATAGGCTTGATAAGATTCTTCACTTTCCAACAAATCTGCTTTTTGACATCGCACTCCTTTTTGAAAAAGTGCTTGTGCAGTGTTGAAAGATGAATGAAAGGAAAGCCCCGAAATTTTGGGAGTGGAAGAAATAAGATTAGAAAAAGGTTCATTTTCAAAGATTAAGTTTTCATAGGAGATAAGGGCATAACCAGACAAAATAAAGGGGTAGGCAAAGAGTGAGTTCCCTATTTTGCCATATTGAAGAAGGTCGTCTCGAACAAGATTGTTGCTTTCAAGTTTAGTCAAGTAGCCTTGAATAAGATTGCCGACGCCCACTCCAAAAGAGTATATATCGGGCGATATTCCTGACAAAAGATTAAGGGCAAGTTGGTCGGGAGAAAGAGTTTTTACAACAATAAAACAGTTTGGATTTTTTTGGTTAAATTTTTTTGCTTGGCTTTGAAGATAGGTAGTTCGGGAATTTGTCCCGCCCTCAAAAGTCTCGATGTTATATAGCGATAATATAACTTTGGCACAATCTTTTTGCCCTAGAAATTCGTTTAGATTTAGGTGATAATTTTCCGCCTTAAAAACAAAAAAAGGCGAGAAAACAATGAAAAAAATGCTTAAAAAACAGGCAAAAACAGGCAAAAAAGTGCCCTTTTTGAAGCGTTTTTTGGCTAAAAATTGGAATATTGGCATAACTATTTATATTTTTTGATAGCTGGATTTAGGACAATAGTTATTTTAATTCATCTAATTTCTTTAAAATAGCTGCTGCGATTTTTGGAGTGATGCCACTGACGGTAATAAGGTCTTCCACGGAGGCTTTTTTCATTCGTCTGACACTTTTGAACCTTGCAAGAAGGTTTTCTTTGCGCACTTTGCCCAGACCTTCAATGTCATCAAGAACGCTGGCGACTTGTTTTTTCTTTCTAAGTTTGCGGTGGTAGGTGACGGCGAAGCGGTGTGCCTCGTCTCGCACTTTCTGTAAGAGTTTGAGTTCGTCATCGTCTCGGGAAAGAATCTTGGGAAGAGGGTCGTCTTCGACAAAAATCTCTTCTTGCTTTTTGGCAAGACTGATGACATCGATATTTTGGTCAAACCTTTTTATTACTTCCCGACAGGTGTTTATCTGCCCTTTTCCGCCGTCGATTAAAATAAGGTCAGGAACGGAAGAAAAACTGATGTCGGTGCCTGAGAGTTTTTCCAGTCTTCGAGTGATGCTCTCTTTCAGACTTTCAAAGTCGTTGGGGCCGACGACTTCTTTTATTTTGAACTTGCGATAATGTTTGGAGGCTTTTGAGCCGTTTGCAAACACTACGATGCTACAAACAGAACTGGTGCCAGATATGTTTGAAATGTCATAACCTTCAATGCGCAGAGGTAGGTTTTTGAGATTTAATTTTTCTTTAAGACTTTGAAGAATGGTAATCTTTTTTCTTTTTCGTTTGGTTTCCAGTTCACAATTTTTGTCGAGATATTCTTTTGCGTTGGCATTTGCTTGGATTACTAACTGTTTGTTTACTCCACCTTTGGGCTTTAAGACTTCTATTTTTTTGCCTGCTTTGCTGGAAAGAGATTTGAAGAGAGCGTCTTCATAATCCAATTCTACTGGGAGTAGAATTCTTCTAGGCAGTAAAGTATTTAAAAAATAATATTGCGTTAGAAAAGATATCATGGTTTGTTGGTCGTCAATTTGAGCATTTTCGAAACTATAATTTTTGACGCCCATCATTTTGCCCTGACGAATAATAAGGACGGTGAACACATAGAAAGTCTCGCTTTTTTGAAAACCGAAAACATCAATATCTTCCATAGAAGTGAGAGCTGTGATTGTTTTGTCCCGAAGTTTGTGAAGCATAAATTTGAGGTCTCGAAGTTTTATGGCAAGTTCAAAATTTTGGGTTTCTACCGCTTTTTCCATCTTTTGACAAATGATATCATAGACGGCAGAATCTTTGCCGTTTAAAAATTCATAGACTTTGGGAAGAAAATTGCCGTAGTCTTCCTTGGTAATTTTGCACATACAAGGAGCGGAACAAAGGCCGAGCGAAAAATTTAGGCAACCACGGCGCATTTTGTTGTCTGCTTTAATTTTTTTGTCGCAGGTACGCATAGGGTAGGCATAATTCACTGCGCGGACGATATCAGTCGGGTTGATGCCAAGATAAGGGCCGAAATATTTCGCGCCGTCTTTTTTGATTTTTCTTACTACTTCCAGTCGTGGAAAATCTTCTGTTGGGTCGATTTTTATGTAAGGATATGACTTGCCGTCTTTTAAAAGAATATTGTAAAAGGGCATATGTTTTTTGATAAGATTGCATTCCAGAACTAGGGCGTCAAGTTCGGAATTTGTAAGAATATAGTCGAAATCGGACACCTGGGCGACCATACTTTTGGTCTTGTTCGCTTGGTTATTGTTCAAAAAATAACTTTGGACTCGGGTTTTAAGTCGTTTTGCTTTGCCGATATAAATAATATTGCCAAACACGTCTTTCATCAGATAGACACCGGGAGACAGGGGCAATTTTTTCAACTTTTCTTTAATATCCATTTTTTCCTCGTCTTATAGGTTAGCATAAAAATGATAAAAATGAAAGTATTTTGATTGAATGGATTTAACTGAGTATGTAGTCCACCCCGCCTTGCAATATGTTTTCGATGGTTTGATTGCCAAGACTATATAGAACATATTTCCCTTGGCGACGGTCGC
Organism: uncultured Christensenella sp.; assembly: GCA_964545115.1. Classification (GTDB taxonomy): domain Bacteria; phylum Bacillota; class Clostridia; order Christensenellales; family UBA1242; genus UBA7862. The sequence continues at coordinate 3,992 of CAZJEU010000026.1, forward strand.
AAACGGCACGAAAATTTTTTAGAAAACGCAATTGGTGACTGAGAGTGGTTTGGTTGATTGAAAGATAATTTGACAAGTCGTTCACGCACATTTCTCCCAAAGCAAGCGCAGACAAAATTTTTAAACGAGTGGAATCGGCGAACAGGCTAAAAATATCGGCGAGTTGTCGCAAAGTGGCAGGCTCGGGCATATAATACTGCAAATTTGATAAAGTTTTTTGGTCTATTGCTACATATTGAGTTTTCATGCGACGCTTCTCCTTTTAAAAATTATAGAACAAAAAAGAGAAATGCGTGTGAATAAAAATTGCAGAAATATGAGATTTAAAACTTTATAAAATGAAATTTTGAAACAAAAGGGGGAAAAATGGACATAAATTATCTGCTTCTTGTGCTTCTGATTTCTATTTTTACATCTGCCACCGGCACTGATTTGAACACCAACACCAACTTTTTATTACTGCTGTTGCTGGCTCTTTCTGGGGCTTCGACAAACATGTGTTGTCCCACAAATGCTTGCTGTGGATGTGGAAACAGAATGTTTTGAGAATTTTTACAAAAGATGCAGAGAGAATTTAGGTGAAGATAGATATTTGCAAGCAAAAAAATCCTTTTTCTCTTTAATAAAAAAGATAATATTTAAAGAATTATTTGAAAGAAGTCTTCGCTAAATTAAGTTTTAAAAAAAGGCGGTTTATTCGCCTTTTGGGGGAAGTAATCCTACCTTTTTGTAGACTTCAAGAAGAGTTTTCTTTGCTATTTTTTGTGCTCTTTGAGCACCGAGCGCCATAAGTTCATCAAGATGAGCGGGCTGGGAAAGTAGGTCATTTAGTTTCTGTCTTATGGGAGAGAGTCGCTTGATAACGGCTTGTGCTGTTTTAATTTTTAAATCGCCATAGCCAGCGTTTTCAAAATATTTTTCTGCTTCTTTGATGGAAATGTCGGTCATAGAAGAATAGATGGTGAGCAGGTTGGACACTCCCGGTTGGTTGGCGCAGAATTTTATTTTGTTTGAACTGTCGGTGACGGCGCGTTTGAATTTTTTTAGAATAGTTTCGTCAGAATCATCGAGAAAGATTATGTCGTTATCATTTTCCGAAGTTTTTGCCATCTTTTTTGTGGGATCCAATAGCCCCATAATTTTGCAACCTGTTTTAGTCATCACGCCTTTGGGAAGAGTGAATGTTTTGCCATAGCGGGAGTTGAATCTAAGTGCAAGGTCCCTAGTAATTTCGACATGCTGCATTTGGTCGAGCCCGACGGGCACAACGTCGGCATTATAAAGCAGTATGTCGGCGGCCATTAGCATTGGATAAGCAAACAGCCCGACGGACACGTTTTCTTTTTTCGATTTTTTATCTTTAAACTGAGTCATACGGCTTGCTTCTCCGAAATAAGCAAGACAGTTCATTACCCAAGCGAGTTCGGCGTGCTCTTTCACGTGAGATTGACAATATATAATGCTTTTTTCGGGGTCAAGTCCGCAGGCAAGAAAGGTGGCAAACTGGACGCGCGAATTGTGACGAAGTTGTTCGGGAGAGATGTTGACTGTGAGAGAGTGCAAATCTGCGACGGCGAAAATAGAGAAATAGTTCTCTTGCATTTCTTTCCAATTTTTGATTGCGCCGATAAAATTGCCAAGGGTAAGTTTATTCGTAGGTTTGGTGGCACTGTATAGGACTTGCATTTTTTCTCCTGATTATTTTTGTTCTTCGTCTTTTTTAGAAAGAGCTTTTGACGAAGATGGTTTGGATTTTGTTTGACTGGAAGTTTTGGATGCGGAAGACGTTTTCTTTGCTGTAGGAGCAGTGGTTTTGTTAGGTGTTTTTCTTAAAGGTGTTTGGGTAGAAGAGGATTTTAGGGAGTTGTCTTTGGTAGAATTTTCAGACAGAGTTTTGATTTTTAAATCTTTTTCTTTAATGTCTAAGTTCGATTTTTCATTTTTAGGCATTATATCTGTTTGAAAAGGGCTTAAAGAAGTCCTTTTTTCTTGTTCGTTTTTTTCGCGGGAGAGCGAAAGTTGCATCATATAGTTCATTTTATTTTCTTTAAGTTCGATGTTTCCGATGACGATGACGCTTAAAATTGCGGCGATGGGGGGAGCGAGAAGCATTCCTAAAAAGCCGAACATCGCTCCTCCAATGACAATTGAAGCGGTGACAACAAGGGCACTGACACGCAATTTGTTGCCTGTGATGATGGGAATGAGAATGTTGAGAACGATGGTACTGACGATAAATGTTGCCAGAGCCATATAGAGCGCGGCGTCCATAGAGTTAAAAATGAGAGTAAAAAGCAGTGACGGCACGGCGCCGATATAGATTCCGAAATAAGGAATGAAATTGAAGACACCGATGATGAGCGCCAACTCCCACGTGAAGCGTAGCCCCATAAAGGTATAGGTCATGCCAAGAGCGACGAATAAAAGTGCAAATTCAATGAGTTTGCAGATGACATAGTCAAATAAAATTTTTCCGGAGTTTGCTGTTAAAACACAGATTTCGTCGGCGCGTTCTTTTTTCATATTTGCATAGACAAATCGGCGGGAAAAACGGGTGATTTTCTCTTTATCTTTCATAATTAAGACGGCAAGAATCATTCCCATAAGGAAATTGATTGCGCCCATAATAAGGCTGAGTGACACTTCCATCAGGCTGTCGATATAGAAAACTGTATCTCTAAGACTGTCAAAGAGTGAGGCGAGCACTTCTCGCACACTGCCCTGATCGACATCTGCGCCAAACCATCTTTTGATGAGAGTGGCAATATCGGTGACGACGTTGTTTACCATTTGGTCCCAACCGTCGCCTGCGCCTGTGGTGAGTTCCTGAATGACGGCGATAATTTTGGGGATTAGGATGGAGAAAATGAGAATGAAAATCGTTACAATAATGACAAGCACTATTAGGATGGAAATCATTCGTTTGATGCCAAATTTGTAAGGAGAACTTTTAAAAGTGTTTTTAAAAATAACATTTTCGGTGAAATTTAATAGTCGATGGAAAACAAAAGCGACGACGACTCCTATTAAAAGTGGAGTGATGCCCGAGAGAAGCCCGCTGATGATTTGAGAAAGATAGGGGCTAAGCACATTGCTGAGCGCCATTGCAATGAAAAACGCCCAAAACATTGCGACAAATAGTCCGAACCATCGTAGACCGAAAATAGAAGGCTTCTGAGAGTTGGGATTCTCAAATTTATTCTTTTCCATATTAGTTATTATAGTTTAAATGACTTAAACAAGCAAATACTTTATTAAAAACCATACGAATTTGAATAAAAAAAACACTTCGGCATCCCAAAGTGTTTTCTTTAAAATTAAAATTATGAAATGATGTCGGTGACGACGCCTGAACCAACCGTTCTGCCGCCTTCACGAATGGCGAACCTAAGACCCTTTTCGATGGCGATGGGGGTGATGAGTTCTATAGACATCTTCACGTTGTCGCCAGGCATAACCATTTCCACGCCTTTTTCAAGTTCGACGGAACCTGTAACGTCGGTTGTGCGGAAATAGAACTGAGGACGGTAGCCATTGAAGAATGGAGTGTGACGTCCGCCTTCTTCTT
>CAZJEU010000027.1:0-7430 GCA_964545115.1 uncultured Christensenella sp.
TGGGCGAGAGTTTTAACTCAATTTGATATTTTCCGTCGGCATCTATGAAATAGCAAATTTTTACATCTTCAAGAGTTAGGTCAAGATAATTGCTGATTATCTGAAAAACGTCGCTTCTGATGAGAGAAAGAAGCGGCTGAGAGATTTTTTCTTTGTCTTGTTTGAGCATATTTTTAAGGCGCAGAGTCATTTTTTGAGAGGCTTTCATTTTTCTCCTTTTTAAAGATTTTTAAAACTGATGCAATTTTTGTGTTTCCTTATATATTTCTTTTTTTATTACATTTTAACTTTTTGAAGACATTAGACTTTTTTTCTGATGCTTCTTTTAAGAAAACCTAGCACTCCGCGATATTTCTCGGTGCAATCGAAAAGGCTGTCTTCTTCGCCAAGGATATTTCGGGCAAGCAGATGAAAAGCGCGGAAGGATTCGCAGGTGCGATTTACCGTTTTGCCGATGCCTAGGAGAGTGGAGATGGAGTCGTCTTCGGGGATTATGCCTGAAAGACGAACATCTAGAATCTCTGCAATTTTGCGACTGTCCATCATCTCCTTTTCCAGAACAAGGTCGCCACGGACACGGTTTATAACGAGAGAACAGTCGTTTATGCGAAAATTGGAAAGCATTAAAAGCACTTTGTCGGCGTCGCGCATGCTGGAAAGGTGGGGGGTGACGACGATGAGTGCTTCGTCGGCAGAAGAGACGGCGCGTTTGAAAGGTTCGTCGATGCCGGCGGGACAATCTATGAGCACAAAATCGAAAAAGTCGTTGAGACTGTCGACCACCTTTTTGACATTTTCGGCGGTGACTTGGGCTTTGTTGTAGGAATGGGCGGAAGGCATTATGTAGAGATTGGGATTGTCAAGGTCTTGTACAAGTGCTTGGCGGGCACGGCACTTCCCTTCAATTACGTCGACAATGTCAAACACAATTTTGTTTTCGATGCCAATGACGACGTCAAGATTGTTCAGCCCGATGTCGACGTCGACAAGGACAACACGACGGTTTTGCTTGGCGAGAGCGACGCCTAGATTGGCACAAATTGTGGTTTTGCCGACGCCGCCCTTTCCGCTGGTGATTACAATTTTTCTTGCCATTTACGACCTCTTTTGTGTTTGAATTTTAGTCTTCAAAACAAAAAAAGTAAAACGCAGAATTGTTTTACTTTTACCTTCGACAAAGAAAGTCAGATATTTTAGTTTTCTTCCACCAGTTTTTGAAGTAGGTTGGGGTCGGCAAAGAGTTTTTCGGTGCCAAGAAGGGTGCATACTTCGGCGTTTTCCAGAGTGAAGACGGAAAGGTTAAGAATCTTTTTAAAAAACTTTTCCAGCCCTGAAATTTGCGAAGCGCCGCCACAGAGAATTATGCCTTCATTTTTGATATCCGCAGCCACTTCGCTGGAAGACTGCGCAAAAAAAGCTTGAATCGTTTGAAGAATTTTGAAATAGGCTGCATAGATGGGCTTCATAATATCTTTTGCAAAGATGACGGTGGACAGTTGAGAGTTTAGTGCGGCGTCCTGAACGATGACTTCCATACTGCTTTTGTCTGTTTCATAAAGACTGCCGATTTCTTGTTTGATTTCGCAGGCAAGGTTTTGGCTGATGATATAGCCATTCGTTTTTTGCAGACTATCGACGATGCCTTTGTCCACGACGTTTCCACCGACATTCACCGAACAAGAGGAGAGAATTCTGCCATTGACGATGGTAGCAATTTCCGATTTGCCGCCACCGATATTGACGACAAGTGACGTTTTGCCAAAACTAAAATAAGGTGCGTCCACCAAAGTAGAGCAAATTATGCCATAAATAAACTCAATTTTAGCAAAACCTATGGCGTAAAAAATCTTTTTATAGTCTTCATATTCATTTTCGCTGAGTCCAACGGGCAAGGTGACTATGAGTTTGACTGAGGGTTTGATGAAGCGATAGTGGATTATTTTGGCGAAAAAGTGATTTAAAATCTTTTGAGTAAGTTCAGGGTTTTTTATAACTCCTTCCACCACTGGACGGACAAACACTTCGTCGTCGCTGCTTTTGCCAAAGAGTCGGGCGGCATCCAGTCCCATTTTCAACACTTTCATATTTTTGCCGGAGGTTTGCACAAGAGCCAAGGTGGGCTCGCGAAGAACAATTCCGCAATTTTTCTTGTAGATGGTGGTGAAATTGCTTCCTAAATCTACACTCAATTCGTATTCCGACATATGTTCACCTGCTTTAAGCGCCTTTTTTGGCTTATTTTCACAGCACTTCCAGCGTTTTCTTGTAGACTTTTACAAAGTCTTGAGAGGCTTTTAGTGCTTCTCTAATTTCGATGGAGGCATCAAGAGTGATGATTGTTTTCATAATGACCGAATCGCCAAGGATGTCGCAACTGATGTCTTGCACGACATTTCGGTGAGTTTTGTCCAACGCTTTGGCAAGGCGGACGATGAGAGAAAGTTTGCGCATGGCGTCAACGTCGTCTTCGTTCATCAATTCTTTATATTTCACCCATTCGCTAAGGTTAAAATCACTAAGATTTTGGCTGGAACTGACAAAGGCGGCAAGGACAATTTCCCTGTGTGTGGCACCAAGGATGTCGGAATTTAAGATGATGGGAAAGCTGTTTTTCTCGTTGTCATAAAATTTGATTCGTTGACCGCAACTATGCATTGAAGCAGCGATTCTGAGCACTCGGATATAGCCACGTGGCAGTTTGTGAAGCACTTTGAGTTGGCGATATAGAATAAGAGCCAATTCGCAGACTTGCTTTGAATTGTTATAGTCCTTTTCATAAAATTCACGGATGTTGTCCAGACTGAAACCTAGCAAGTCGGGGATGGGTTTTTCGTTGATTTGAGGCACAACGGCGGAGAAAATGAAGCCTTCGCTCAGTCCTTTGAGTGAAACGGTTAAATCGTCGAACTGGCAAAAGTCGAAAATGCCTTTTATCATAGAAATGCCACTGGCAAACACGTCGGAACGCTCGGCTGAAACGCCTTTTATCTTTTTGGTTTTGTCTATTTCCAACGTTTTGACAAGGTCAAAAACCGATTGGAATTGTTGTTTTGTCATTACATAATTATGTCCGGTATCGAGAGGATATTTTCTCATTTTGCGGGAGAGGATGCCGGCGTTTGTGAAGGCATTGCCCACGCCGACAAAGTTAAATTCGCCTTCGATTGTTTTAAGCCATTCCACTTTGTCCAATTCTTCTTTGAACTGGGCGGCTATGGTTTCGCAGGCTTCAAGGGGAGAGGCGGCTTGTTCCATAATTTTGGCGAAATGATAGGTGCCGAAAGGAAGGTCGGTTTTGTTAAGAATATTTCTGCGACTATATTGCAAGATGCGCACTGTGCCACCGCTGATGTTGAAGACCACGGCCTTAGGCTTGTCAAGTGAATTAACAACGCCGGTGTAGAGCGCGGAAATCTCTTCATCCTGAGATAAGATTTTGAATTTAAAGCCACAGGTGTTATATATTTCGTCCATAAAACTGCGGTAATTTTTCAAGTTTTTAAGAGAATGACTGCACACGGCGACAATGTTTGATATTCTGTTTGTTTCGCAGATGACACGGTAAGTTTTGAGAATCTCGATGGCTTCGTTGCTGCGCGCCATCCTTAGCATTCCTTCCCCGTCGAAGTCGTCGACGATGCGGACGTTTTCTGAAAGGTCTTCAAACACCGCAAAGTTGCCGTCGGGCAGGCAGGTTGCCATTATTAAATCTATTTTGCTGCTTCCTAAATCGATTACTGCTATTTTATCCAAGTTTGTTCTCCTTTAATTTACCACTTTATTTTTCAATTTTGATGGCATCAACTGGACATACGCTTTCGCATACGCCGCATTTGATGCAGATGTTTTTGTCTATATAAGCGATGCCGTCAATCATTTTTATGGCACTGACGGGACACACGCCGACACACGCTGTGCAGCCGATGCATTTATCTTTATCTACCATGCTTCCCTCACTACTGAAAGTTATAGACATAATACACGAAAAGCGAAAAGTTGTAAAGGAGTTTTAATTTTTTATTTTTTTGAAAAGAGCGGTTTTAAAAGAATTGAGCGAAAAAACAAAAGTGGTTTGAAAGATAAAAAAATTATTTTTGCACATATTTTGTTAGGAAATTGAACAGTTCAAACAGAGCCATTGAAAGAAGGAAGATGCCGAATAAAATTTTTATTGTATGGCTGGAAGTCTCTTGCACCAAAAGGGCGGTGAAGGAAGCTGAGAGAACGCCGAGAATGGAAAAACAAAGAGCGGGAAAAACTTGGATGAAACCTTTTTTGACATAGAAAAAGATGATGAAAAAGGCGACGACGACAAAGGAAAAAATGTTGATTACTTGGGCGCTTTTTTGTGAGATTTGAATGAGTGAAAGAAGGGGAATTAAAATAGTTCCGCCACCCAACCCCATGCTGCCTAGCACCCCTGAAAGCACTCCGATTAAAATTAAAATAAACCACATATCATTCTCCTAAAAATTCTTAAAAGCGGGGCGATTCGCCTTTAAATGCGTTAAAACAACATTTTTATGCCCGATAAAAAAAGGATTATTACAAACAATAAATTTAGTGTCTTATCGCTTATTTTGGTCATTAAAGAAGCGCCAAAGACCCCGCCAACGAGGGCTCCTATCGTTACAAAAAGCAATGAAGAAAACTGATAGTCGAGCGTGGAGAGATAGACGGCAAGGGTGGGCAGGCAGATGATGGACATTATAAGGACAGTGGTGGCATGAGACTCTTTGTCGGAAAGATTTAGTAGTTTTTTGAGCGCAATTACGCACAGCATTCCGCCGCCGCCACCGAAAAAACCGTTTATTAAACCGACTGAAATAGATAGCAAAAAGAACAGGAAATAGTTGAGTTTATTGTTCATAATGCTATTATGTTTTAAGTGGCAAATATTATGAGAAAAGTGGTCTTTTGCACGAAGATATAATATTGACTTATCATTATTTAATAATATATTACTAATAAAATGGCGTGAAAACAATCAAAAATCAATTGCATTTTTAAGGTGGGTAGTATATAATTTGATAGTTACAAATTTGCCCAAAATTTGATAATTACAAATTTGCCCAAAATTTGATAATTACAAATTTGCCCAAAATCAGCCGACTGGGGTAGAAAAATTTTGGCTATAACTATTTAAAGGATTATCTATGAAGAATTATATTTCAACTAAGAAAATTTTCGTTGCACTGCTTCTCATCGTTTCGCTGATGTTTCTTTGCAACTTTGCACTCTTTTTTAATTTGAGGACGGCAGAGGCTTACATTTATCAATCAGAAAATTCTGGCGTGAGTGTGGAGAACGGCGATTTCGTTTCCAACACTCACAATGGCAATTCGGCGCCTTATTCCGTATCGAGTTGGAAGATTGATACCTCTTCTTTGGTGGTGGGGGGCGTGATTAGTGTTAATAAAACCACTTTTAATGAAAATAAATCTTTTGGGCTTAGTGAAAATCCTAAGACGGATGATGCGATAACCAATGCAGATGATTATATCTTAATGTTTCGCTCCAAAAATTCCGAAGATAGAGGACATGGAAGTGCGGTGAGCGAAAAGTTCACTTTTACAAATAATAAATTTTATCGCCTTGATGTGCATGTGAAAACGAGCAACGGAGCAGTGGCTTCCCTTCACCTTTCGGGAGGAAAGACTGCGGAATTTGTGAATGTTCACACGAGTGGTTTTTGGAAGACTTATTCTTTTTATGTCGCAACAGATTTTTTGAATGAAATGGAGAGTTCGCTTACTCTTTGCTTTGGTGGTAGCAATTCCCCTTCGTCAGAGACTTCGGGGGCGGTGTTTTTTGACAATATTACGGTGTTTGAAATTTCAGATGAAGATTTTTATTTAGTGAACACAAATGCGAATGCTCAACAAAAAGTATTGAATGAAAGTCGGACTGTTTCTTCTTCCTTTTTGAACGCAAGTTTTGAAGATGGTTTGGACGGCTGGAAGGTAGAGCCCTTGGCAGGCAACGGACAAGCCGAAGTTAGGGTAGAAAACGTAGATTTGGTGAATGCTCTTTTAAACAAAGAAGGCAAGTCGATTGACATTGCTTCTACAAATGTTTTTGGCAATGAAAAAGTGCTTGTTATTTGGAACAAAGATGCTCAGGCAAAATCGAAGGTTTCTAGCAATGACAACTGGGCAGTAATTTCTCAGCACAAGTTTTATGCGTTGACTTTTCTTTTGAAGACAGGTGACCTTTCAAGTTCTGGACTTAGTGTGACTATAACTCCCAAGGGCTATGACGAGAGTCAAACGGACAATGATTTCTCTCCACTTAAAGTTAGCAGTCTGACTTCGAGCAGTGCGACAAATGCCTTGAATGGTTTTGAATTAAAAACTGTTTATTTGAAAGGCAGTGAGTTGGAAGACAAAGAAGTTGCCATCAGTTTCAGTTTAGAAAATAGCGCTGGGTATGCCATTGTTGACCAACTTTCTTTGCTGGAATTGACACAAAAAGAATATTCTGAATTTGCGTCGGACAGCAATTCCTTAGACTTTGCTTCGGAAGTGGCTGACTCGCAAACCATTTCAAACGGCAAATTTTCGTTGTCAAACAATGAAATTGTTGGTGGAAAATATCCTTTGACGCCAATGGATTGGGATTTTGTGGCAGATGAAAACAATGCGCCAAGCGGCATTGTGAGAATAAATCCTGTGAAATTTAATGAAGATAAAAGTAGTTTTGGTTATCCAGCAAATCCTGGTGTTAACATTGATTTTTATCGACAAAAATATGGTTATATCAACTTCCCCACTGGTTCAGACAATTTGAATGAAAACGTTTTGATGGTGCGAAATAATTCTCGCTCGGATGCTTATTTCACCAGTTCTGCGTTTACAATCTCCGAGAGCAGTTCTACTTTGGAAGGAGAGTCGGCTTCTATCGTAAGAATTTCGGTTGGGGTGAAAACGATGAATGGTGCCAAAGCTTTCGTTAAATTGATTGATTCCAAAGCAAATGTATTGGCTATTTTTGACAATCTTGTTTCTCATGAATGGAAGATGCACAACTTTTTTATTAAAAATGGACTGAGCAGTTTGAACGACGTTAAAATGGTGCTGGGCGTTTATGGTGAAAAGAATGGAAATAATTATGCTTTTTTTGATGATGTTTCTTACAGCACTGTAACGCAAAGTGAAGTTTTGACTGGCAGCAATTCCTATTATTTGGACTTTGTGCAACAAAATTTTTCTTCTCATTCGGGGAATGAACTTGAAAGAAATATTTTTGAATATCCTAACTTCTCCATCCTTTCGGCGACGGAAGGCAGCAATAATTATTTTGGTGTGACATCGGAAGGGGAACAAAAAGTTTTTGTAATTAACAATGTTTTGGAAGGGTATCAAACTCTTATTTCCAACTATGCCTATTCGTTGACTTCCGACAAATATTATGAAGTGTCGGTGAGAGTT
>CAZJEU010000028.1:0-6475 GCA_964545115.1 uncultured Christensenella sp.
AATTTTGAATGGAGGCAATGAGATGAACCTTATTGATGTGATTGAAAAAGAAAGTGAAAGAGAAAACTTGCCAGAGTTTGCCGTGGGCGACACTGTGAAAGTTTTTTATAAAATTAAAGAAGGCAACAAAGAACGACTTCAAGGTTATGAGGGCACTGTGATTGCGCGCAAGAATGGCTCGATTAGAGAAAATTTCACCGTCAGACGAATTTCTTTTGGCATTGGGGTGGAAAGAACTTTTCCGCTGCACAGCCCAAAAATTGACCGGGTGGAAGTGCTTAAAAGAGGCAAAGTGAGAAGGGCAAAACTTTTCTATTTGCGAGAACTTTCGGGCAAAGCAACAAAAATTAAAGAATTGAGATAATAAAAAGTTGAGAAAGAAGGACGATTTGGTTCTTCTTTTTTTAATTTTAAAATAGAGTTTTAAAAAAAAGTAAAGAAAGCAAAACGTTAAAAGTGCTTTTATAAAGTTGTTGGTTTAATATATAATTGGTAGTATAAGGGGAAGATTGAATGTTATCAATTGTCAATTCGTTTGGGCTGTCGGGGTTGAACGGTTATATGGTGAAAGTGGAAGTGGACGTGAACAGAGGGCTGCCGACTTATGATGTGGTGGGGCTGGCAGACGTATCTATAAAAGAATCTAAACAACGGGTGGTGTCTGCCATTAAAAATCAGGCTTTTAAATTTCCGAATGAGAAAATTACCATAAACCTTGCGCCTGCCGACACAAAAAAAGAGGGTTCGCTTTACGACCTGCCCATTTCCATAGGCATTTTGTCGGCGATGGGGGTGGTGACTTGCAGTAGAGAACACTTGGAAGAGTTTGCCTTTGTGGGAGAATTGTCGCTGGATGGAACTCTTAGAAAAATTAAAGGCGTGTTGCCCATTCTCATTACGGCGAAGAATCTGGGCATAAAAAAGGTGATAATTCCACTTTCAAATGCCAGCGAAGGCGGCTTTATTGAAGGACTGGAAGTGTTTCCTGTGGGCAGTTTGAGCGAGGTGGTGGAGTTTTTGAACGGGGAGAGAAGTGTTACTGCTGTAAAAAACGTCAGTTATGATTTTATAAAATCTCTTACCAAATCGGTGGGCGATTTTGCGATGGTTAAGGGACAGGCGAGTGCCAAAAGAGCGCTGGAAATCTCGGCGGCTGGTGGGCATAATGTTCTTTTGATTGGTCCGCCGGGCAGTGGAAAGACTATGTTGGCGCGGGCTTTTCCTAGCATTTTGCCCGATATGACTTTTGAAGAAGCGCTGGACACGACGAAAATACATAGCATCGCCGGTTGTCTGGACAGCAAAGTGGGCATTTTGACGTCCCGACCGTTTAGAAGTCCGCATCATACGTCTTCGACGGTGGCATTGACTGGCGGTGGCAGCAAAATTCGTCCGGGAGAAATTAGCCTGGCGCATAACGGCGTGTTGTTTTTGGATGAATTTCCTGAATATACGCGTCACACTATCGAAGCTTTGCGCCAACCTTTGGAAGACGGGGTGATTTCCATTTCGCGCAGTATGAACACGGTGGAATATCCCGCAACTTTTGTGCTGATTGCCAGTATGAACCCTTGCCCATGCGGAAACTATGGTTCGACACAGAAAGTGTGCAAGTGTTCGCCTAACCAAATTCATAACTATTTAAGCAAACTTTCTGGCCCTTTAATGGACAGAATTGATATGTATATTGAAGTGGATGGTGTGAGTTATGACGATATTTCGGGAGAAATGAGAGAAGAGAGTTCGGCCGAAATTAAAAAACGGGTGGATGCGGCTCGCCAGCTTCAAGTGAAACGTTTTGGTGAAAAGCGCATTTATAGTAACAGTAAAATGACGCCACAGATGATAAAAACTTATTGCGCTCTGGACGATGAATGCAACCATCTGCTGGCACAGGCTTTCGACAGTCTTAAACTTACAGCACGTGCTTACAACCGCATTTTAAAAGTGGCGCGGACGATTGCCGACCTTGAAAATTGTGAAAAGATTGGGACGGAACACTTGATGGAAGCAATCAATTATAGAAGCATCGATGAAAAATATCTGACTTGAAAATTTAAAAGTTAGGTTTAAAAACTGCGGTGCAGAGATTTTGGGAGAGAAGAAAATGAAAGATAATGAATTGGCTTTGTTGTGGCTGGATTATTTTGAATTTGCGTCTTATAAGAAAAAAGAAAAGTTGCTGGAAAGGGTGGCGGCGCCGAGTGAACTTTTGAATAAAGAGATTTTGCTGAGAGTGAAAAGTAAAGCGGAAGAGCTTTTTTCGAACGATGAATGGAGCATTTTGCTGAAAAATTCGAATAGAGAGTTTGCCGAAAAGATTCTTTTGGACTGTCAAAGCTTGGGTGTGAGTGTGATTGCCAGAACGTCAGAAACCTTTCCGCAAAGATTGAGGGACATTGATTCTCCGCCTTTTGTTTTATATTTTAAAGGCGATGCAACTCTTTTAAAGCGAGATTGTTTTGGCATTGTGGGCACAAGGAAAATTTCTAGTTATGGCAAGGCTGTGACGGAGAAATTTACGCGTAGTCTGGTGGAAAGTGACTTTGTTATTGTCAGCGGTTTGGCGAGTGGAGTGGACACAGTGGCACATTCGACGACACTTGCTTGCAAGGGCAGGACAATCGCTGTGTTGGCAGGTGGTCTGGATGAAATTTACCCTGCGATGAACACTCGTCTTTCGCAACAGATTGTGGCAAGTGGCGGGCTGCTTGTCAGTGAAGTGCGACCTAGAAGAAGGGCAGATTCGTTTATGTTTCCCATCAGAAACAGAATTATTGCAGCGCTGAGTAGAGGCGTTTTGATTACCGAAGCTTCGGAAAAATCGGGCGCTATTCACACCAAAAATTATGCCTTGGAATATGGAAAAGATGTGTTTGCCGTGCCTGGCAGTATTTTTAACTTGACCAGCGCAGGTGCAAACAGAATGATTTCCAACGGTCAGGCAAAGGCTGCGGTGGACGTTGAAAGCATTCTTTGCGAATATAATTTGACGAAAAAAAGAGTGCAAACGGTTAATTATTCGATGGAAGAAAGTGTTATTATTGAACTTTTGCGGGGTGGAGAAATGCCATTTCAGACGCTTGTCGAAAGGACGAATATGGAGGTTAAAAAGCTGAACACTTTGTTGACAATGCTTTCAATTCGTGGAATAATTAAAAAACTTGCAGGAAATATTTACTTTTTAATCAGTTAAAAAAAAGAAGGAAAAAATGAAGTTAGTTATTATTGAAGGACCCGGAAAAAGAGACACTCTCAAAAAATATTTGGGTGAAGAATATGAAGTGGTGGCGACCAAAGGCCACGTGCGAGATTTGCCGACAAAGACGCTGGGCGTGGATGTTGTGAAGAATTTTGAACCAAAATATGAGATTATGCCGGGCAAAGAAAGTGTTATTAAAGAATTGAAATATAAGGCGGCTAAGGCGAAAGAAATTTTGCTGGCGACTGACCCGGACAGAGAAGGCGAAGCCATTTCGTGGCACATTGGACATATTTTGAACATTGATGAAAACGTGCCTTGCCGTGTGGAATTCAACGAAATTTCAAAGGCAGTGGTGAATGAAGCGATTAAAAATCCGCGAAAGATTGATTTGAACTTGGTGCATGCGCAGCAGGGCAGACGAGTGTTGGACAGATTGGTGGGCTATAAAGTTTCGCCCATCATTTGCAGCAAAATAAAATCGAATTTAAGTGCGGGCAGGGTGCAGAGTGTGACACTGAAATTGATTGTGGACAGAGAAAAAGAAATTTCGAACTTTAAGCCACAAGAATATTGGCCAGTGGTGGCTACTCTTGAAAAATCGAGCAGCAACTTTAAAGCAAACCTGACCAATTTTAAAGGTAAAAAAGTGGTGCTAGCCAGCAAGACTGAAACAGATGAAGCATTGTCTTACCTTAAATTGCAAGATTATATCGTGCGAGAAATAAAACGTTCGGTTGCTAAATCTTCACCGCCGCCACCGTTTATTACCAGCACTTTGCAACAAGATGCACTTAACAAATTGGGGATGAACATCTCTGCCACCACTCGTGCTGCACAGGCGCTTTATGAGGGGGTGGAGTTGGGACGCGAAGGCAAGACGGCTTTGATTACATACATTCGAACGGACTCTACTCGGGTGTCGCCCGAAGCACAGATGAAAGCAAAAGAATATATCAAGAAAAATTATGGCGAAGAATATGCACCTAAGACTTTTAATGTTTTTAAGTCCAAAAAGAATGTGCAGGATGCGCACGAAGCCATTCGCCCTATAAGTTTGGAGCGAACGCCAGAATCAGTTAAGGCTTTTATGTCATCAGACAATTTCCGCCTTTATAAATTGATTTATGAACGGTTTGTGGCAAGTCAAATGGCACAGGCGACTTTTGATTCTCTCTCGGTGATTATTTCGGCAGGAGAATATGACTTTAAATGTTTGGGCAAGACTCCCATTTTCGCAGGGTTCACACGTGCGTATAAAATGTTTGAAGAAGCCGAGGAAGAAAATTCGGGAGAAAATAAGCTGCCCAACCTGAAAGAAGGCGACAAGTTGAAGTTGATGGATTTGAAGGCAGAACAGAAATTTACAAAACCACAGTCGCGTTTTTCGGAGGCGTCTTTGATAAGAACGATGGAAGAAAAAGGTATTGGACGGCCTGCCACTTATGCTCCCACAGTGATGATTTTGCAAAATCGAAACTACACTCAGAAAGAAGGCAAGTTTTTGCAACCGACCGACCTTGGAATTACGGTAACGGAATTTTTGGAGAAATATTTCCCCGACATTATGAGCATTTCTTTCACAGCCGAAATGGAAGATAATCTGGATAAAATTGAAGATGGCAAATTGAAATGGCAGGAAGTTGTAGGTAACTTTTACGCCAACTTTGAAAACGAGGTGAAAGTGGCATATAACGGAGCAAAAAAAGTGAGTGTTCCGCTGGAAGTCAGCGACGTTGAATGCGAAAAATGCGGGGCAAAAATGGTGGTTAGGCAAGGGCGGTTTGCGAAATTTTTGGCGTGTCCAAACTTTCCGAAATGCAAAAATATAAAGTCGCTTAATGGAGAGAGACAAGTGGTCTGCACTTGCCCGCAATGTGGCAAAGACGTGGTGCAAAAACACACGCACAAAGGCAAAATATTTTTTGGGTGCAGTGGATATCCTGCTTGCACTTTCGCCAGTTGGGACAAACCAACCGATTTGAAATGCCCCAAATGCAATAGTTTTTTGGTGGTGAAAGAAGGTAAGACTGCCAACGTTTATAAATGTTCAAGCAAAGAGTGCGACTTTTCAAAAAAAGAGACGGTGGCGGGGAAAGGCGAAGAAACAACAAAAAATTGAGTTTTAAACTTAAAACTAAGGCAAAACTGCTGAAAAGATTAAGAAAAACAACTGAAATAATAATAAAAGAATAAAATCTGAAAGAAAAACATTATCATTTAAAAAGGAGTTTGGTATGGAAGGAATGAGAAGCACGACGATTGTCGCTGTGAAACGTGATGGGAAAACTGCCATTGCGGGCGATGGTCAAGTGACACTGGGCGAAAAATTCATCGTCAAAAACAATGCAGTGAAAGTGAGAAGAATATATAACGATAAAGTGGTCATCGGATTTGCTGGTTCGGCGGCGGATGCGTTTAGTTTGTCTAAAAAGTTTGAAGAACTATTGCAAAAGTTTAGCGGAAACTTGATGCGAAGTGCGGTGGAATTGGCACTTGGATTTAGGGAAGATAAATATGTGCGCAAACTCGATGCCTTGCTTTTGGTTGCGGACAAAGACAACCTTTTGTATGTGTCGGGGGCAGGAGACGTGTTTGAACCGGAATATGGGGTGGCGGCGATTGGTAGCGGTGAGTTTTATGCCTTAGCGGCAGCACGGGCATTGGTGGAAAATACCGACCTTTCGGCAAAGGAGATTGCTCTTAAAGCACTTAAAATTACGGGTGATATTTGCGTGTTTACCAATGCGTTTGTCACCGTTGAGGAGGTTTGAAATGGATTTGACACCCAAACAAATTGTGGAAGAGCTCGATAAATATATCATCGGGCAAGACAAAGCGAAAAAAGCGGTGGCGATTGCATTGAGAAACCGTTACAGACGAAGTCGGTTGGCTAGGCAGATGCAAGAAGAAATTACGCCAAAAAACATTATTATGAAAGGGCCAACTGGCGTGGGGAAAACGGAGATTGCCCGAAGGCTTGCCAAACTGGTGAAGGCACCGTTTATTAAAGTGGAAGCGACCAAATATACCGAAGTGGGCTATGTGGGACGAGATGTGGAGAGTATGGTGCGGGACCTTGTGGAAGCGTCTTTTCGAATGGTAAAGGACGAAAAATATAACGAAGTTATTGAAAAGGTGGCGCCCAGTGTGGAAAAAAGAATTTTCGATGCGTTGTATCCCATAAAAAAAACCAGTGTTGACGGCGTGGATGTCAACGGAGAAGATTTTAGAAATTTTATCAGAAAAAACCTTTTTGAAGGAAAGTATGAT
>CAZJEU010000029.1:0-6415 GCA_964545115.1 uncultured Christensenella sp.
CATACACTATATTAAGATAATTCCGGTGGCTTGAAAAAATAATTGCATAAAAGCCAAGTGCGTGATATAATGTTTTGAATATCACGAGGAGGGCATTTATGTTTGTGAATGGAGAACTTTTCGATAAAAACGATGAAGGCAAAGTATATTGCGGCAAAAACATTATGCTTTCCATCATCAATCTTGCAGCCAAGGAAATCAGCGGAGTTGCTGCTCTTTGCCCCGATTTTGCCAGCAAATTTAAAAGATTTTTTTCCAGCAATTATTTTGAAGGCGTGAAAGTTTCGTACACTCAAAGCAAAAACTTGATTATCGACATTTATCTGAAAGTCTTTTTGGGATATAGCGTTGCAGACGTGGCATATCGTGTGCAGGAAAACGTGAAAAACGGCATTTCGAATATGATAAGTGCCAAGATAGATAGCATCAACATTCATGTTTTGGGCGTTGAGTTTTCAAGAGAAGATTTGGCAAAATATTGACGATTTTCCCTTGTTATGTCATATAACAAGGGTTTTTTTAATGAAAGAAGAGAGGGAAAAATGAGCAGGAGCGATGCAAGAGTTTGCGCATTTATGTTGACTTTTGAGTATCTTTTTAATAAAGATGCAGTCAAAAATCATTTGTTTGAATTAAAAAACTTTTCCGAAGAAGAAAAGTCTTTTTCTCAAACTATCTTTGATAATGTTCACACACACTTTCAAGTGATTGAACAAAAGATTGAAAATGGATTGAAAAAGAACTGGAAAATAAAAGATTTGAGTCTTTTGGACTACGCTATTTTATTGTCGAGTGTGGCGCAGATTGACTATGTTAAAGAACCAAAAGGACTTGTTATTAACGAAGCAGTGCGAATGGCAAAAAAATATTCATCAGAGAGAAGTTCCGCCTTTATAAACGGCGTCCTTTCTTCAATTTTCAACAAGACAGAGGGTGAAAATGCTTAAAACTTTAAGCGTAAGCGAATTATCTTCATACATTTCAAACATTTTTGACGCAGAGGAATTGCTCCACGGGGTCAAAGTTTTTGGTGAAGTGTCGGGGCTTTCCTTCGTTCGTGGCAATTTATATTTCAATTTAAAAGATGAAAATGCTTTAATTTCATGCATTATGTTTGGAACGCAAACTAAAAATATTAAGGATGGCGACCAAGTCGTTGTGACGGGAAGTTTGAGATATTATGCCAAGATGGGTAGGCTAAGTTTTTACATCAGTGCAGTTGTGCTTTACGGCAGCGGCGATTTATATCAGAAGTTTTTGGAACTTACAAACAAACTTCGCACCGAAGGAGTGTTTGATGAGAGTCACAAAAAACCATTGCCCAAACTTATTTCTAAAATTGGAGTTGTAACTTCAATAACGGGAGCAGTGCTTCATGACATTCAAAAAGTGGTTCATCGCAGAAATCCTTTAATGGACATCGTAATCTTTCCTTCAAAAGTTCAAGGCGAAGGGGCAGAAAAAACAATCATTCAGGGCATTAAATATTTTGATCAGCAAAAAGATATCGACGTCATCATCATTGCTAGGGGCGGTGGCTCGTTGGAAGATTTGGCGCCCTTTAATACAGAGTCCTTGGCTCGTGCAATTATAAAAATTTCCAAGCCGATTGTGTCGGCGGTGGGGCATCAATCGGACATAACAATTTGTGACCTTGCGTCATCGCTAAGGGCAGCCACTCCCTCAGAAGCAGGAGAGTTGGTGGCGAAAAATATGTATGATGGAATAGATAAATTTAAGAATAATTTAGAAAAATTATTTTATCTTCAAAGCAATATTTTAGATGAAAAATATGACCTAATTGATAGGGCAAAAAGCCAAGCAAATTTGCTCTTTTCGAAAGTGTATAGAACGAGTTTTGACAAGACAAAAACCAATATCCTAAAATTAAAAACGCTTGATTCTATAAGCACTATTGAAAACAGACTGTCCATCGATGAAGCCACTTTGCGCGTTCTAGACCCCTTAGAAACGCTTAAACGGGGTTATGCCCGATTGATAAAAGGAAAAAGAGTGGTCAATAGTGTTAAGATGCTTGAAAATGAAGACGAAATCTGCGCAGAGTTTTTGGACGGAAATGCTGAGATTTTAGTAAAAAAAATTAGTGAGGTGAAACAATGAATTTTGAAGAATGTAATGAGAAGTTGCAACAGATAATTAAGACTTTGGAAAAGAATGAATTGCCCTTAGAAGACACGACGAAACTTTTTGAAGAAGGGGTTAAGCTTGCAAAAAAATGTTTTGAAAAATTGAAAGAAAGTAAGGCCAAGGTTACCATTTTAAAAAATGAACTTGATGAACTTTTGTCGGATGATGAGAGCGGAGAAATAAATTTTTAAGAGGAAAAAAATATGAAACTGAGCAAATTAGTTTGTGAAAGAACCAAAGAAATTCCGAGTGATGCTTTGATGAAAAGTCACATTTTGCTTTTGAGAGCAGGATATATTAAACAGGTGTCAAACGGCATTTTTTCACTTTCTGCATTGGGGCAAAAAACTTGCAACAATATCGAAAATATTATTCGAGAAGAGATGGACGCTGTCGATGGGCAAGAAGTTAAATTTCCTGTTGTTATGCCGCGAGAGTTGTGGGAGGAAACGGGGAGATACGCTTCCATAGGTAGCGAGATGGTGCGCTTTAAGGATAGGGTAGGTCGAGATTTACTTTTAGGAATGACGCACGAAGAAGCGGCGGTGCATCTAGCGCGCAATTGGGTGAGTAGTTATACAGGGTTGCCTTGTATGATTTATCAAATTCAAACCAAATTTCGTGACGAACCACGCAGCAGAGGAGGATTGATTCGGGTGAGAGAATTCACTATGAAAGACGCTTATTCTTTTCATCTAACGCAAGAAGATTTGAACGAATATTATCTTAAAGTGCACAAAGCGTATGAAAACTTTTATAAGCGAATTGGACTTGGAAAAAATGTAATCTCTGTTAAAAGTGACAATGGAATGTTTGGCGGAAATCTCTCTCACGAATTTATGTATCTGAACGATTTTGGAGAAGATGAACTGGTTTTGTGTGATAATTGTGGATACAAAGCAAATCAGGAAGTGGCAGAATGCGTTTATGACGATTCAAGAGATTGCTCCCAAGAAAAACAACTTCCCATTGAATTGGTTGATACAAAAGATGCCAAAGAGATAAGTGAAGTGAGCAAATTTCTTAAAATTGATGAAAAAAAGTGCATGAAAGCCGTCGTTTTTGCCGTTAAAAACGAAAAAAAACTTGTAGTGTGTTTTGTTAGAGGCGATAAAGAAGTTAACGAAACGAAACTCAGAAAAATTTGTAAAAAAGAAATCGTTCCTGCTGATGTGTCGAGCGAAAAAGGTTTTTGTGCTGGTAATATCGGCCCGAAAAATTTTAAAGGTCAAAACTGTGAATTTTATTTTGATTTAAGTTTGAAAGATTGCAGAAATTTGGTGACGGGCGCTAATATTGAAAACCATCACTATATCAATTTTAATTTTGAAAGAGATTATAAGATTATCGACTTTTTCGATATTTCAAAGGTGCAGCAAGGAGAAAAATGTCCTGTTTGTCGTGAAGAAATCAAAATAACTCGTGGTATCGAAGTGGGGAATATCTTTCAACTGGGCACAAAATATTCTCAGTCGATGAAAATGACAGTTAAAACCAAGAGCGGAGAAGAAACAAATCCAATTATGGGTTGTTATGGTATAGGAATTGGTAGAAGTCTGGCTTGTGTTTTAGAGGAAAATTTTGATGAAAACGGCATTTGTTTGCCGATTGCAATTGCGCCTTATAAAGTGCATATTTGTCCGCTTAGGTTGGACGATGAAGACGTGAAAGAGGCAGCAGAGAAAGTTTATGAAGAATTGCTTTCAAAGAAAATCTCTGTTTTGTTCGATGACCGCGATGTGACGCCGGGGGTAAAGTTTGCTGATGCGGATTTAATGGGGATGCCGCTTCGATTGGTTATAAGTCCAAAAAGTTTGGCAAATGATGAAGCCGAAATTAAAATTAGGAAAACGGGCGAAACTATAAAATGGAACAGAAAAGATGTCGTCCAGAAAATTGTCGAATTATTACGTAGTGAGAGTCAAGGTTAAATGCTTAAAACTAAGATATAAAACGAAGTCGTCTCATATAATTATAAGAGACGATTTTTTATGAAAATTTATAATGGCAGTAAGGTTCGGCTGCAAAGCAAAAATGAAAAAAAGAAAAAAATATTTTGGATAGTAAAAATAAGTGTGCTTGCAGTTTCACTTTCATTACTGTTCAGTTTTTTTTCGCAAGTAGTGCTCAAAAAGAATAATTTATTTTTAGCCATCTTGCTACTCTTTATTTTTATGTTTTTAAATGTTTTTTCCGATATGATTGGGTTGGCGATTACATCCTGTCAGATTGGAGATTTGAAAAGGGAAGTTGAAGAGAAAAAGATTAAAGAAAATATTTATAGAAAATGCCTTTATATGATAAAAAACTCGGACAAGGTATCCTCAATTTTATGTGATGTCGTAGGAGATATCTGTGGAATTTTGTGTGGGGTCAGCGCAACAATTCTTACGAATTTAATCATCTCAAACGATTCGCTTGTCAGCCTTTATGTTTTTATGGGGGCAGTTGTTAGTTCTTTAATTGCGGGTCTTACTGTGTTTTTCAAGGCGATTGCAAAAGATTATGCTGTGAAAAATTCGGTTAGTATTGTAAAGAAAATTTCCGCTTTTATTTTGATTTTCATGAATAAAATATAAGTCGAAACCCCCAGAGTGTTGATTATCAGCGGGTTTTTGATGCTTATATTTATGCAAAACTCGAATGTAATTTTATTAGACAAATTGCATAAATATAAATTTTAAAAAGGAATAATTATGCAAAAGGGCTTGCATAATTATTTTAAATTCTGTATAATCAGTTTAGTTAACTATGAATTTTTATTTGGGGGAAAGCACAAATGGCTAGAAGTGCCAGGCAATCAAAAATTTTGGAACTTATTTCTCTTAATGAAATCGACACTCAGGAAGACTTGGTGTCGCGGCTTCGTGCCAGCAAGTTTGATGTTACACAAGCGACCATCAGCCGTGACATTAAAGAATTGGGACTTATCAAAATTTTATCTGTCGACTCTGGAAAATATAAATATTCCCTTGCGGAAGTTTCCAGCCACACTTCCAACAAATACATATTCCTTTTGAAAGAATCGGTAATATCCATTAAAACTGTAAAAAACTTTGTTGTTATCAAAACACTTGATTCGCTGGCAAGTTGCGTGTGTAACATTGTAAACAACCTTAATGTTGACAGTTCGCTTGGTTCTACCTTTGCGGAAGACACAGTTATGATTATTTTTGCCGATAATCATGATGCAGAATATGCCTTGAATAGACTGGAAAATATCATTGAATCTTAACTTTCGTTTTGTTTCCGTTATTTTTTTTGATATAATTTTTCTTGGTGATTGATATGCTTAAAACATTAGATATTGAAAATGTTGCTTTGATTGACAAGTTGTCAATCGATTTTTCATCCAAGTTCACAGTTTTAAGTGGTGAAACAGGTGCCGGCAAAAGCATTATTATTGATGCGCTAAATTTCGTTTTGGGTGGCAAAACAAACAAAAACTTAATTAAACAAAATGAAAAAAGAATGAGAGTTTCGGCTCTCTTTTCCGGAAACTTCACAAAAGAAGCGCAAACTGTTTTAAAAGAATATGGCATCGATTTTGATGATGAAGTGATTATTTCGCGCACTCTTTTTAACGATGGAAAGGGCGAAATGAGAATTAACGGAGTGAGTGTAACGACCACAATGCTCAAAAATCTCTCCACGCTTTTGGTGGATATTCATGGGCAGCACGAGCACCAGCGACTGCTTAAAGACAAGTTTCATCTAGAAATTTTAGATGGCTTTATAAAAGATAAGTCAGTTTTTACCTTATATGAAAATTTGCTACATAAACTCAAAGAAACCAACAGTCAAATCGAAAAATTGAATTTTTCCTTTGAAAATCAGGAGCGAGTTTTAGATTTGCTTAGTTATCAAATTAAAGAAATTGAAGATGCGCAATTAAAAGAAAATGAAGACGATGAATTGGAAAAAACGAAATTTTTGATGAGAAATTATGAAAAAGTTTTTGACAATCTGTCTGCTGCACTTGAAAGTTTGGATGGCGAGACTTCGCTTGTCGAAGAAATTAAAAAAGCAACGATGGCCATTTCGAGTATAACACAATTTGATGAAAATTTAACTCCAATAATTGAACGCTTAGATAGCGTCAAATATGAGATTTCAGACATAAGTCAAACTCTTGCAGCGAAAAAGAAAGAGTCAGATTTTGATGAAATCGAATTTGAACAAGTAGATAACCGACTGGATAAAATTAACCTTTTAAAAAAGAAATATGGAAAGAATGCTATTATAAAGGGTATGAACTTAGAAGAAG
>CAZJEU010000030.1:0-6366 GCA_964545115.1 uncultured Christensenella sp.
AACAAGATAAAAAAACAGAAAATTTAAAAAAAATAAAAGTAGAAAAACCTGAAAAACAAAAAATTGAAAAGTCTGAGAAGCAAAAAGTAGAAAAGTCTGAGAAACAAAAGAATCAAAAATCAAAAATAACCAAATCAGAGACTTCTCATTTGCCTAAAAAGGACGAAAACAAATGACCATTGTCCAGCTTTTTCAGAGTATAAACAGTCCTTTTTTTTCTTTTTTGGCAAGATTTCTTAACTTTTTTGCTTCTTTTCCTTTTTTTGTCGTTGTTTTTGCCATAATATTTTTATTTTTTAGCAAGGATGATGCCTACAAATTTTCCATTTTTGGTTTTGTAAATTTTGTTTTTGGGGCGCTTTTATTAAAAAATATAGTTGGTCGCCCTAGGCCTTACCAAGCGGACACCAGTCTTTTTGCAGATAGGTCTTATTTTACAAAATCACTTCCTAGTGTCAGTTCGATGAACTTTGCAGGGGTTTTATTATATCCCTTTGTAAAAAGTGCGGAATACAAAAGCAACCAAAAACTAAAAACAAATACCTCTTCTTTAATCTCTCAGCCCTCTTTGAAAACAGCCAAAAGAGAAGGCTTTGTAAAAAAAATGATAATTGCTATTCTTGTCGGATTGCTATTTTTGCTTGTGGGATTGAGCAAAATTTATTTTGCAGAGAACTATTTTTCCGATATTATTCTCGGTGGAACGCTTGGCATCGGCACTTATTTCCTCGTGTTTAAATTTATCAAGAATGTGGAAAGTCCTTACTTTTTGCTACTTTTGATAGCGCCCATAACAATAGTTTTTCTTTATTTTAATCAATGGTTCAGCGCAGGTTACACGCTTCTTTTTGAAGGTTGTGGTTTTTTCTCTGCCGTCGTTTTGGGAAATTTTTTTGAAAGAAAGATTGTGAAAATAGAAATAAGAAACAATCTTTTCTTTTCATTTTTCAAAGGACTCCTTCTCATCATCTTTCTTCTTTCAAGTTATTTTTTAAACATTTTTTTACTTTCAGGAGCAGGCTTGCTTTCTTTTTTAAGTTATTTTTTAGCAGGACTAGGAGTAACTTTTTTACTGCCTTTTATTTTTAAAACTTGCCAACAATATTTTTTTATATTTGCTGAAAATATAACAAACTCAAATTTAGTTTTTTCAAAAATTTCTCTTTCTTTAAATTCCACCAAAAAAATCGCATCCAAAATATCTTCAATCTTACAAAAGGGAGATATTGTCCTGCTTGAAGGTGACTTGGGCGCAGGGAAAAGCGTTATCGTGCGGGAAATACTTAGAAAGTTTGGCGTTAAGGGCAAAATTACCAGCCCGACATTTACCATAGTAAACGAGTATTTTTCTGAGAAGAAACACTTTCATCACTTTGATTTATACCGAATTGAAGACGAAGAAGAATTAAAAAACCTTGGCTTCGAAGACATTTTAAACGATAAAGATTCCGTAAAATTTGTGGAATGGCCATCTAAAATTTCTCATCTTTTGCCAAAGAACTATTTCAAAATTTCGATAGTCAAACTTACCAAAAACACTCGCAATATAATTTTAGAGGAGAAGAAATGAAACTGATTTTGGACACAAGCTCGGCGGAAATGAGAGTTATCTTACAGCCAAAAGAAGGGGTTGTTTTAAGTGAAAGAGCAACAAAAAAACATATGGAAAACTTGTTGCCCTCCATCGAAAAGTTGCTGCTGAAAAGCCGTTCCTCGCTAGGAGATGTCGCTTTCATCGGAGTGGTGATAGGACCCGGTTCGTTTACGGGCATTCGCATCGCAGTCACCACGGCAAAAGCCTTTTGCCAAGCAGACTCGACCAAAAAAATTGTGCCTTTGAATATGTTGGACCTTCTAGGGTTTGTGGCAGCAAAAAAGACAAAAAAAAGTTTTTTTGTTTTAATAAAATGCACTGCAAATAAAATTTATTCCGCACAGTTTGATGAAAAGGGAACAAAGATTTTTGAAGGAGTGAAGATGAAAGAAGAGGTGGAAAAGATTACAGATTTCCAAAAGTTTTTCTTTTCAGACAAAGACTTTTTCGACTCGCAAAATGCCAAAGAACTAAAACTTAAAGAACAAGATTATATTGAATTTCTAAACTTAAATCTATCAAAAAAGAACTTTTCGGACTTCAAAACACTTTCTCCACTCTATCTCGCTCTTTCGCAAGCGGAAGAAGAACTGCTCAAAAAAGAGAATAAGAAAAATGAAGAGTGAGACTGAAACAAACATAAAAATTGTGAAGTTCGAACCTATCTTTGCCGAAGAAATGTTTGCCATCCATCAAGCAGAAATGAGTGATGAAAGTCTTTTTTCTCGGCAAAACTTTTTTGAAGAATTTACTCTTTCTAATCGCACCTATTACGTGGCTCTAAAACAAAAAGAAGTGGTGGGGTATCTGGGTCTTTTTGAAAGTGACGATGACGAAACTATCATAGGAATTGCAGTGAAAAAAGAGCATCAAAAAACAGGAGTTGGCACCGAATTACTCAATTTTGCAGCTAAAAACGCCCGTTATAACAAAAAGAAGACGTTGTCGCTGGAAGTGGATGAAAGAAATCTTTCGGCAATTTCCTTTTATAAAAAACATAATTTTATTGTAACAAATATTCGAAAAAATTACTATAAAAATAGTGATGGGATTGTTATGTTTCGATATTTATGAAGTTTAATTTTGAAGGGGTTTCAGTCAATTTTAAAGTGTTAAATAAAAATGCTGCTGGCGAAGCAGTAATCTTTTTGCACGGATGGGGGGGAAGTGGAAAGAGTTTCGAGTTTTTTGCCAAAAATCTCTCTGCCAAACGACCGTTCGTTCTGGTCGATTTCCCCCCTTTTGGCGCTTCTTCCAGCCCCAATGCCCCGTGGACCATTGCTCATTATTCCCGACTGATTGCTCGATTGATGCAGCACTTAAAATTTCAAAAATTTTCCATCGTTGCACACTCTTTTGGAGGGCGTGTGGCACTGAATTTGGCAAAAAACGGGGCAAAAACGGTGGATAAGATGGTTTTGACTGGTTGTGCCGGCATCAAAAAACGCAGCCTAAAAAGGTGGCTTAAAATTCGTTTTTTTAAGTTTTTAAAATTTCTTTCACATTGTAGACTTTATCCTGCTTCCTTTCTGGAAAAAAAGGGTAGCCCTGACTATCGGAAACTGTCAAACGTTATGAAAAAAACATTTGTAAATATTGTAACTTACGATTCGCGCAGTGACATCAAAACAATCACTTGTCCTGTTCTTCTTTTTTGGGGAAGAAGAGATAAAGAAACACCTTTTCGCTTTACAAAATTCTTTAAAAAGCATATAAAAGATTGTGAAGTTATAAAAACAAATGGGACGCATTTTGCATATATAGAAAGTGCTCAATTGTTTTTAAGAGTTTTAGAAGAATTTTTAAATTAAAAAATTTCTAAGTTTTAATTAAAAATCAGATAAAAAAGGTAAAATGAATGGAATTTTTTGTCGCTGACAACGTAAATATGTATATTGCTATTATTTTGTCGCTTATAAATGGCGTGCTGATGTGTTTTGCTTCCTACAAATTTTTTCAGATTATTCAACTTTCCGGCTATAAACTTAAAGGCTATTTTCTTTGGCTGAAAGAGACCAAGGGCAGTTATGCTTCGCGAATGATTCTTCTGAGTTTGATAAGTTCCTTCTGCGTTCTTGTCACCAACGCTCTTTTTAATGTCTATCACGCCGACTCGCTTTACTCTTATATCGGGCTTATTTTCTATTTTTATTTTACCATAGTTTTCATCAAAAATCTTTATTCTGCGCCTAAAAAAATTCCGCTTAAAAACACCACGCGAATGACCCGACTTAACATAGTTCTCTTTGTTTTGGTGGCTGCACTTTCTTTTTCGGTGATTGCTTTGTCCACGGAATATCTTAATTTTGTGAAATTTGGAGCGCTGTGTTTTGTGCCTATTTTTATGCCAGTTTTGGTGCCTTTGGTGCATATAATTCTCATTCCGCACGAAAAAATTATTATGAACGGGTATATTGCTCGTGCCAAAATGAAACTAAAAAAGTTTCCTGACTTAATCAAAATCGGCATCACGGGAAGTTTCGGAAAAACCAGCACAAAATATATTTTAAACACTCTTTTAAGTGAGAAATATAAAGTTTGTATGAGTCCGCACAGTTTTAATACCTTGCCGGGACTTTGCAAGGTGGTAAACAACTATTTAGAAAGTGGAGATGAAGTTCTCATCGCCGAGATGGGTGCCCGAAACGTTGGCGATATTCGTGTTCTTAGCCGTTTGATTGCCCCTAAATATGCCATAATAACGGGCATCGGCAACCAACATATGTTGTCGTTTAAGAGCAAAGAAAACATTTTGAAAACTAAATTTGAACTTATCGAAAGCCTTGATGCAGACGGCGTGGCGATTTTTAGCAAAGAGAATGAAGGCTCTAAAATTTTGTTTGAAAAATGCAAGGTGGAAAAATATCTGGTGGGGGATGACGGTGAAATTAGCGCGAAAAATGTGAAGATAGACGAAAATGGCACTTCATTTATTCTTCAAATTGGCAGCAAAGAATATGCCGTTTCGATGAAACTTTTGGGGACTCATTTTGTGCAAAATGCATTGTTATGCGTGCAAATGGCAAAGAAACTTGCGCTTACGGACAAACAAATTTTAAGAGGTCTTGCCCATCTTTCGCCCATTCCTCACAGGTTGGAAATGGTGAAAACAGCCACCAATCTCATTTTGGATGATTCCTATAATGCCAGTGTGGAAGGCAGTGAAAAAGCGCTGGACGTTCTTTCAAAAATGCCGGGAAGAAAGGTAATTATCACTCCTGGACTGGTGGAACTGGGCGTTTTGGAAAAAGAAGAAAACTTCAATTTCGGCAAAAAGATGGCAAAAGTGGCAGATTTTGTTATTATTGTTAACAATGTGAACTTTGCACAAATAAAAAGCGGTTTGAACGCCGAAGGATTTAGCGATGAACAGATTTACCAGGCAGAAGATTTGGACAGGGCAAAGATTTTGATGAAAGACTTTGTGAAAGAAGGCGACACTATTCTTTTTGAAAACGATTTGCCCGACAATTATATTTGATTTAAAACAAAGTGAGTTTTTAAAAACTGAGTTTGGCTGAAAACAGCTGGAAAACAAACAAAAATTCCTTTTGCGGCATATATATTCCCAAAGGGATTTTTTTATGAAAAAAAGAGGGAAAAAAAACAGCAAGTTGCAAACAGTGGCGGTGCTTTTCGGTGGAAAAAGTGTGGAGCACGACATTTCAATTATAACCGGAACGCAGTTGGCGAACGCGCTGAACAGAGAGAAATTTGAAGTGTTGCCCATCTATATTTCTAAGGAAAACGAATGGTTTTGGAACGAAAAGTTTTTTGATATTTCACATTTTTGCCACAAAAATCCGTTAGAAAATGCTAAAAGAGTGTGTTTTTTGCCACAGCGAAAGAGAAAGAAAGATGATTTAAAAGAACAAAAGGCCTTTTTGAGCAGAAGAAAAGGCGGTGAAGATTGTGAAAAGATGGGCAGTAAATTGCGTGAGAATAAAAATCCTTTGGGTGAGAATGAAAGAAAAATACATAATTGTGAGAGAAATTTGAGTGCTGGCGAATTGTTTGTGGAGAAAAATGGAAGGTGGAAATTTTTTAGAAAATGTCACTTTGTGTTTGTGGCGCTACATGGCAATCACGGCGAGAACGGCGGGGTTCAGGGGTTGCTTGAAATGTGTGGAGTGCCTTATTCCAGTCCCGATGTTTTTGGCAGTGCGGTGTGTATGAACAAACTTGCCACCAAATTCGTTTGCCAGTCGTTGGGCATAAAAGTGGTGAAGCATAAGGTTTTTTTCGAGAAAGATTTTTCGGACAAAACGCCGCTCAAAAAGTTGTTAAAAGATTTTTGTTTTCCGCTTATCGTCAAGCCAAATAATTTGGGCAGCAGCATTGGCATTTCTTTTTGTGAAAATTATACAAAACTAAAAAATGCTCTTTCCTTTGCTTTTTTGTTCGACAAAGAAGTGTTGGTTGAAGAAGCAGTGCAAAACTTGCGTGAGTTTAACCTTGCTGTGCTGGGCAATCGGTTTGGTTGTGAATTTTCGCAGATTGAAGAAGTGTGTGTGGAAAAAGATTTCCTTACTTTTGAAAACAAATATATAGAAAATAAAGTGGGCAGACTCGAAGTGCCTTCTCGCATAATTCCCGCGAAGATTGATAAAATTTCGCAGGATACAATAAGAGATTTTGGCGAGAAGATTTTTTTGTCTCTTGGGCTTAAAGGCGTAGTTCGGGTTGACTTTTTGATGAATGACAAAAGTGGCGAAATTTTTTTGAACGAAGTCAACAGCATTCCCGGTTCGTTTGCTTGTTACCTTTTTAAA